>WGNT01000090.1 GCA_016124425.1 Cytophagales bacterium | reverse complement strand
TTTTCATTTTACATTGTTTTGCTTGTCTTATTTCCTTATCATACATTCAGCTTTATTACCCGCATAAATGGCCAGTGAACAAGCCCGCAATTGTTGTCCATGTATGGGGAATTTAAAAAATTAAATATAGAGATTATTAGGTGGGTTTTAAATAAACCTGAAATAAAAATAAAAAAACCCCAGGAGTAGTTCCTGTGGCTTGGATTCCTTGGGAATGCATGTTTAAAGTTCCAGCGTCTAAAGGAGTGGTTATCCCCAAATGGGGGTTACTTCACCTCCCATGTAAGGATCTGTGCGGCTGTGTTTTCCAAACTCGGCTCTTCCAGCGTACCTCCTTTCGAAGGTATTTTCTCCGCTAACCAAAACAGAGAAATCATACCAGCCATACGAGTCATCTGTTCGGATCAATAACGATTTTTCGGCTTTTGGCGCGAGTGTAAATGAGGTTGCCCCAGCTAAATAGGCATTATCCGATACCCTAAGCGAAACAGCATTGAGATCTTCGTTTACCAAATGGATCTTTACACCACCAGTACCTGCAAAACGGCCGTCGGGCTGATAGGTTGCACGTATGCTGAGGCGCGGATCGGAGTGTTGTCCCCTGACCCGCCGGTAAAACCCGTTTGGCCCGTACACTTCAAGATCGTATTGCTTCTGGTAAAACTCATCTATTTCCCACTGATGATTCAAGGAATCACCCGCTCGTACGGCAAAATTCCATACGCGAAGCGCTTCGAAAGCACCTTTGTTACGATAATTTCTAACATACACCTGAAAGGGGGATCCCAACGCCGCCTTGCCGAAAAGCTCTTGGCTTGCATGAAAATGGACAGACACGTTATTGGATGCCAGTTCGAAGCCTCCATCAACTTCGAGCTGGTAGGAAAGTGCGTTTGAAGGCTTAGTTCCTGCCTCCTGTTTGGGGAGCCATGGGGATAATCTAGGCGCCGTGTTAACCTGAGCGGCTTCTACCTCAGTTAGCGCCTTGAAATTATCCGGAATATCCCTAAGGCTGGCTTTATAGATTGTTTCCATATGGGAATTCCTGTCAACATAATCGGGTAACGGTACCTTCTCCCCATTGAATGGTCTAAAGACAGAAGATAAATCCCCACAAATCGATCTCCTCCAACTACTAATATTTGGTTCTTTAAGTTCCTTTCCCGTCTTCTTACTCAACAAATTCTCTAGTAACTTAATTACAGAAGTAATATCACACACTTCAGAGTTCACCCAGCCACCCCTTGACCAGGGAGATGCTACGATTAGCGGAACGCGGTAACCTAGACCAACGGGACTTTCACGGGCATTTTCCGGCTTCATCCCCGGAGTTTCGAGCTCCTGCTGCAAAGTGACATATTCACCCGCGGCATCTAAGCCGGCAGACATTTTTCCTGTCGCTGCATGATCACCGGGTTTGGGCGGTACAAAAGGAGGCACGTGGTCAAAGTACCCGTCGTTTTCGTCGTAGTTCAAAATAAATATCGTCTTCTTCCAAACCTCCGGGTCCTGCGTAAGAATATTCATCGCTTCCGAGACATACCATGCACCATACCATGGAGCGCTAGGATGATCTGAGAACTTCTGTGGCGCGACAAGCCATGAGACTGTAGGTAAATTTCCAGAGGAGACATCTTGTCTAAACTGGTGAAAGATGTCCCCCTTTGGAATCTTGGTAGTATGTTTGGTGCGTTCTTCGAAAAAATGTAACTCTTCCGTGGCGTGGTAGTCAGGATCACCGGTATTGACGGTAAATGCACGGCTATGCAGGGATTTTTCACGGGCCGACAGTTTGCTGTAGGCATCAGGGTTCCAATTCGCTAATGTTTCGATAACGACGTCAAACTCCTTTCGTTTTGTTTGAAGTGATTTTTCGATTGTGTTGAGGCCATCCCCTGAAGCAGCCGCACGTTCCTGTTGCAACGCCTCAATTTCTCCAGGAAGTTCCTTCTCGCGTTTTCTCAAAAAATGGTAGTGTCCAGGAGTAAACCTAACCTTAAACTGGGAAAACCACTCAAGGTTATTATCTGTGAAATTGGCCAGCAAGGATTCGTCCTCACCCGATAATTCGGTCTTGAGACTTACCTCATTCTGATACACCTTCCAGGATATACCGTGATCTTCCAGCCGTTCAGGAAACGTAGTCCAATTTACTTCTTTGGAAAACCCTATATCCGAATTTCTTACTTTGGGTTTGTCACCCGGAGCGCCGTGTGTCTTACCGGTCCAATGGAAGTTTCTGTTGGTAGTGGTGCCTGTAAGAGAAGAGCAAAAATGCTGGTCGCATACCGTAAATGCATCCGCCAGAGCATAGTAGAATGGAATATCCTCACGTTCATAGAATCCCATTGTCATGGGAACATGGGCAAATTCTTTTCGGCCGGAGCGTTTCGCTTCTATCCAACCGTCGTATTTGCCATCATTTCGCGCGTCAACCTGATTCTCCCAAGAATGGGGGATGTCTTTCATCCATGTTGCTTTTGTGTCTTTTATATTAAAGCGAAAGGGCGCATAGGTATTGCCTTTTTTATCACTTTGTAGCCACACCAGGTTGTTATTGGGCAGCCGTATGGCTCTTGGGTCATTGAAGCCGCGCACTCCTTTCAATTTGCCAAAGCAGTGGTCAAACGACCTATTTTCCTGCATTAGGATCACCACATGTTCTGTGTCGTAGAAGGTACTCCCTATGGCGGGATCTATAGCCAAAGCTTTCTGGATAGCTGCGGGCAGCGAATTCCAAAGGCTTACGCCTCCGGTGGCTAACGCAGCCTTCTTAAGAAAATCTCTTCGAGAATCGTTCATAGGAATAAACTATCGTTTTCCGGGTAATTAAAGATTAATAAGTAACTAAAATTTCAGGAAGCAATATAGTAGTAATCTATTGGATATACAATCCAATTTACCCAAAAGGAAGTTTATTAACACAATGATAAAGCGCTTTTTTTTAGCAACTGCCCCAGCATTTTAGCAAAAACATACAGCGACTGAACCTCGGTACATCTAAAGGCAGGAATGCAAAAACCCATCTTGGTGAAATACCCGTCTACAAAAGCTGAAATGTCTTCCGAAGAGCAAACGTTTTTCTTATCTGATCTGCTAGTAGGGAACTTTGGTCAAAATTCAGGGTTTGCTGCCCGTCGGAGTAGGCCTTATCGGGGTTTTCGTGTGTTTCATAGATTATCCCATCCGCGCCAGACATGACTCCCGAAAGTGCCATTTGCGGCACATACTCCCGGATACCGATCCCATGCGAAGGATCGACAACTACAGGTAGATGGGATTTGGCCTTCAGAATAGGAATAGCGTTCAAATCGAGGGTATTTCTGCTTGCGCGTTCATAGGTTCGGATTCCCCGTTCACATAGGATAATCTTCTCATTGCCTCCGGAAAAGACATATTCTGCGGATTGGAGCAGTTCTTCAATAGTACCCGAGATACCTCGTTTGATGAGAACCGCTTTATCTACTTTTCCAAGTTCGTCCAAGAGGTTGAAATTTTGGGTGTTTCTTGCCCCTACTTGGAATATATCCACATAGTCGTACATTTCTGCTATCTGCGAAACCTGCATGACCTCGGTAACAATCTTAATTCCAGCCTCCCGGGCTAGTTGATGCCAGAGTTTAAGACCATCCAACCCTAGTCCACGAAATGCGTAAGGACTGCTTCTGGGTTTAAATACCCCGCCGCGCATCAGCGAAATGCCGGATTGTTTCAAGTGGTTGATCACATTGACGATTTGTTCCTCGGACTCAATAGAGCAGGGACCGGCCATGATTGCCATTTCACCATCCTGAATCGCGATATCATCACCCAAGTCAATTTTTGTAGGCTTTACTTTCCATTTCTTAGAGACCAGCTTATAATCGTCGGATACCATATGGATATCTTGAATACCGGGCAAATGCCCGATCTTTCGAATATCAAAATTTCGGGACCCAATACCGATAAGGTAATGGCCAAACTGCGTCGAGACCGGGGTAATCTGATACCCGAATCCTGTTATAGTTGCAGTCAGGAAGTCTACATCCTTTATCGGAAGGTCTTTCTTTAGTTGAATGATCATCGGCTAGTCGTTGATTATACCTTTTATATAAGCGATTATTTCCTTTTCCTGATCCTTGGCCGCTTTCAAGACATTGATAAAGGCACTGCCTATGATGGCCCCATGGGAGTATGAAGCAGCTGACTTAAACGATGCACGGTCTGAAATGCCGAAGCCTATCAGGCGAGGGTTCTTCAGGTGCATGTTTCTCACACGCTCGAAATAGGCAAGTTGCTCATCACTTATCGCCGACTTTGCGCCGGTGATACTGGCAGAGGACACCATGTATATGAAACCGTCAGTATGTTCATCTATTTCCCGGATTCTATGCTCGCTCGTCTGGGGTGAAATCAAAAACGTGTTCCGAAGGTCGTATTTGTCAAAAAAAGGCTTGTATTCTGACAAGTACTGATTCATAGGTAAATCCGGCAAAATCAACCCATCGACGCCTACCTCCTTACATTTCTGGCAAAAGTCTTCTATGCCATACTGGACTACCGGATTTAGATAGCCCATAAGGATAACGGGCAATGCCACCTCCTTTCTCATATCAGCTAACTGGCTAAAGAGCTTCCGAAGACTCATACCGTTGTTCAACGCTACCAGGTTGCTATCTTGAATGGTGGGGCCATCCGCTATGGGATCCGAATAGGGAATACCAATTTCGATAATATCCGCACCTGCAGCCTCAATGGCTTTCATTATCGGAAGGGTATCTTCCAGCGCAGGAAATCCGGCTGTAAAGTAAATGGAAAGGATATTTGTTGATTTCTTTTTGAAAAGTTCGTCTACTCTGTTCATTTCAGCTTATTTTAGTAATTCCCCCATTTAATATATGTTTCCAAGTCCTTATCACCTCTTCCTGAGACGTTGATGACGATAATGTCGGAGGCATTATAGGACAATTGGTTCAATGCGGAAAATGCATGGGCTGTCTCAATGGCAGGGATTATTCCTTCCAACCTGCTCAATTCTATACCGGCTACCATGGCATCTTCATCTTCGACAGCGATGAACTCGCCCCTTCCAGTGTCGAACAAATGGGCATGGACCGGCCCTATGCCAGGGTAATCCAATCCCGCTGAAATGGAATGGGGCTCTACCACCTGTCCATCCTCTGTCTGCATCAGCAGGGTACGGCTTCCATGAAGAATCCCTAGTTTCCCTAGGCTTGTGGTAGCTGCGGACTTGCCTGAAAACACCCCTAATCCAGCGGCCTCTACAGCTATCAAACGGACCGAAGGTTCATTGTAGTAGTGGTAAAAGGATCCAGCTGCGTTGCTCCCTCCTCCTACACAGGCAATCACCAAATCAGGATTTTCACGTCCTTCTTTCTCAAGCAATTGGGCCTTTATTTCTTCGCTTATAACCGACTGAAAGGTAGCTACCATCTCAGGATAAGGATGTGGACCTACCACAGAACCAATGATATAGTGGGTATCTACCGGGTTGTTAATCCATTGCCGCATCGCCTCATTCGTTGCATCCTTAAGTGTTTGGCTTCCGGATGTAGCCGGTACGACCTTCGCCCCAAGGATACGCATACGTTCTACGTTAGGCTTTTGACGCTCTATGTCAACAGCTCCCATGTAAACGGTACAGTCCATACCCATAAGTGCACATACGGTCGCCGTGGCAACTCCGTGCTGGCCTGCCCCTGTTTCGGCGATGATTCTTTTTTTACCGAGCTTTTTGGCTAAGATAATTTGACCTACGGTATTGTTCACCTTATGCGCACCCGTATGGCAGAGGTCCTCGCGTTTAAGATAAATCTTGGCCTTGTACTTCTCAGACATTCGCTCCGCTAAAAAGAGCGGTGTGGGGCGTCCTACATAATCTTTCAGAAGGTACCTGAACTCTTTCTGAAATTCACTTGAGTTAATGATTGGGAGATAATTCTCCCGTAATTCTTCTATGTTTGGGTAAAGCATTTCGGGGATAAAGGCTCCCCCAAACTTACCATAAAATCCATTTTCATCTACCTTAATCATAACCTAGTCATTTTTCCGAACACTGTCGGCGTTACTTGTTACCAACTTTAATTTATCTATGAATAGTTTAATCCGTCCTACATCTTTATAACCCGGACGGGTCTCAAACCTTGAATTTATATCTACCCCCATACAGAAAGGCACACGCTTCACAAGCGAGCAAATCGCATCGATATGGCCCTCCGCTAACCCTCCGCTCAATAAAAAAGGTACATCAAATGGATAGCCATCCAATACCGACCAGTCAAATGTTTTACCGGATCCTCCATATTCAGGCGTGCTGGTGTCAAACAAAAACCAATCCGCTACACCCACAAAGTCCTTAGCGAAATGCCATTCCCAGGACGAATCGATTGGAAATACCTTAATCACGACCACGTTGGCTCGGCCCTTGAGCTGAGCGATAAAATCCGGAGTTTCTTCTCCGTGTAGTTGCACATGGGATAGCCCATAGGCCACGATTGCACGTTCAACATTCTCAATTGTTTCATTAACAAATACACCTACTTTACGTTGGGGCAGCTGTTGGAAAAACTGGGCACTTCCTCCATTTTCCGCTACGTAGCGTTTTGATTGGGGGTAAAATATCAAGCCCATCAAATCGGGTGCAGCCTCCGCTAAAAGCAGCGCCACATTTTCCTCTTCTCGCATGCCACAAACCTTCACTATCATGTCGTCAACTTTGGGGCCTTGTCCGCAAGCAACTGCCTGTATTCGTTCATAAAGTTATATGCTGCTTGATAAGGCCGGATACTTCTCATGAAATTTTCCCCAATAAGAAACCCCTGATAACCTGCTTCCTTTAGCTGAATTAACGTGGCGGGGTTAGAAATGCCACTTTCCGAGATTCGAACAAACTCCTTCGGTATGCGATCCACGAGGTTCAGAGACGTTTCCAGGCTTACATCAAAGGTTTTCAGGTTCCGGTTGTTAACACCTACAACATCAAGATACGGATTCAGGGATCTTTCAAGTTCATCACTGTCATGTACTTCCATTAGCACCTCCATGCCGAGCGTTCGCGCATATTTTGCCAGCTGCTCCAGACGTTTCGGATCAAGCACCGCTGCGATCAGGAGAATGCAATCCGCCCCCATCGACTTTGCTTCCAAGAGCTGGTATTCATCGATTATAAAATCTTTTCTAAGGATTGGACAAAAATTGAATTTCCGTGCAATGGTAAGGTCCTCTGTACTTCCGCCAAAGAAATCTGCATCCGTAAGCACCGAAAGCGCAGATGCACCGGCTTGCATATAGCCAATAGTCGTTTTTTCCACGGAAGCCCCGGGATTTATCCATCCCTTTGAAGGTGACTTTCGCTTGAACTCCGCAATGATTCCTGTTTTTTCGGGATTTAAAAGATATTTTTTCATAGAAACGGACTGCCCGTCAAAAAAAGTACTTTTCTCAAGAAGCTTCTCAGGAGTAAGGGCTTTCCGTTCCGCTACTTCCTGCCGTTTTCGTTCGATGATTTTGTCTAAAATGTTCATTGGCGTTAACTTACGGGCACCGATAGTTGAGGTTCTATTAATCTTTTAAATACTTGAAGGGCTTTACCGCTCTTCAGCGATTGGCTTGCAGCGTCCCTTGCTTGGTCAAAACTCCAATTAGGCTGAGATGTTTCCAACGCTGCCGCCGCATTTGCAATCACGACAGCTTCTTGGGCTTGCGTCCCCGTACCTTTAAGGATATTTTCAAAGATTTTCGCGTTTTCTTCAACCGTCTTTCCTCCCAAAATATCTTGTGACCGCAGTAAAGGCATTGAGATGTCTTCTGGTGCAAGCAGGCGTTCACCTGCATTGGAAATGATTTTGAAACTTCCCGTGAGTGATATCTCATCGTATCCATCCAAGGCATGGATAATGCTAAACTGCATATCGTTGTTTTGATACAAATACCCATAAATGCGGGCGAGCTCAAGACTAAACACCCCTACCAGTTGTTTTTTTGGAAAACTAGGATTTACCATAGGACCCAACATATTGAAAAATGTCTTTACACCCAGATCCTTGCGAATGGGGCCTATGTTTTTCATCGCCGGATGGAAAAGTGGCGCATGGAGAAAACAAATTTTAGCCTCGTCCAGGCTTTTCTTTAATTTCCCGATATCGTTTGTAAACTCATAACCGAAATAAGCCAGCAAATTCGAAGAACCACAGACGGATGATACGCCTACATTTCCATGTTTGGCAACATGTTGACCTGCTCCGGCGACGATAAAGGACGCTAAAGTGGAAATATTGAATGTATCCTTTCCATCTCCTCCGGTACCGCAAAGATCAATAGCATCATATTCCGGAATATCCACGGGTATGCATAGGTCTAAAAGGCCATCTCTAAACCCCATTAATTCTTCAACCCGCACACTGCGCATTAAAAAAACCGTCAAAAAAGCTGCCATTTGACTTTGATTGAATTCGCCAGAGGCGATTTTCTTCAGCGCATCCTTAGCCTGTGCTTGGGTCAGTGTTTTGTATTCAATCAGGTGATTTAAAATATCTTTCATCTGTTTATTTTTTGCTTTTCAAAGGTCAGATGGAATCTCGCGACGATAATCATCTCACTGTTTGATGTTTTCGTCATGCTCGATTTCATGTGTTTAAAATTGTTTTACAGTGGCCATAACTTGTCCCGTATGGTAGGTGGGGATGGACTCCGTTTCCCGCTACCCTTCCAGCCAGTTTTTGATGATGCGGACCCCGTGTTCTGTAAGGATACTTTCCGGATGAAACTGAAGTCCCTTTACTTTGTACGCGCGGTGGCGAACGGCCATTATCTGGCCGTCTGGGGTTTTGGCGATAATCTCCAGGGAATCCGGTAGGGTGGATTCATCAATGACCCAGCTGTGATAGCGGCCAATGGAAAAGGATTCAGGAAGCCCCTCAAAGATCGGGTCCGGGGAAATTTTCACTCTGGAAGCCACACCGTGCACTACCTCTGTCAGGTTGATCAGACCAGATCCGAAAGCCTCGCCAATTGCTTGATGCCCGAGACAAACACCAAGAATATCTTTAGTAGCCGCATACTGCTGTAATAATTCGGGCATTATACCAGCATCTTGTGGCACTCCAGGACCCGGAGAAAGTAGAATCTTGTCAAATTCATTCACCATTTCCAGAGGAATCTTATCGTTTCTATAGATTTGCATCTGCGCCCCGTATCCCAAATCCCGGATAATATAAACCAAGTTATAGGTGAAAGAATCGTAATTATCCAGTACCAATATTTTCATTTGTCGTGTCATGTTAAGATGAATGCCTTTTCCAGCGTCTTTAAATGCTCTCAGCACTTCTTAAGGCTGCCCTTAGTGCTTCCAGCTTGTTGCTTACCTCTTGCAATTCCGATTCGATGGATGATTTCGCTACGACGCCAGCCCCCGCCTGAAAGCGCAGTTGGTTATTTTCGGAAACAAATGAGCGAATCAAAATGGCATGGTTAAAATCTCCGTTGAAGCCCAAAAACCCAATTGCTCCGCCATAAAAACCTCTCGGCGCATTCTCCAATCCATCAATTAGCTGCATCGCCCGGTATTTTGGCGCTCCGGAAAGTGTCCCTGCCGGAAAGGTATCTGCTACCAATTGCAGGGGATTGGTATGTACTGGCAACTTGCCGGTAACCTTAGATACTAAATGGATGACGTGGGAATAATACTGTATCTCTTTAAACACTTCTACATTGACCTTCTCCGAAGATCTACTGAGGTCATTTCTGGCCAAGTCAACCAACATGACGTGTTCTGAATTTTCCTTTGGATCATCGAAGAGCTTTCTGGCCAATTCCGCATCTGCCTGGTCATTTCCTGTCCGTTTGAAGGTTCCTGCAATCGGAAAGATCGTAGCCTGGTCATCTTTGATGATTATCTGCGCCTCGGGAGAGCTCCCAAAAACTTTGTAAGAACCATAATCAAAATAAAAAAGATAGGGGGATGGGTTAATGGATCGTAGTGCGCGGTACACATTAAACTCATCGCCTTTAAATCCTGTGGAGAAGGCCCTGGACAATACAATCTGAAATACATCCCCCTTAAAACAATGATCCCGGCCTTTGCTGAGGATATCTAAGAACGCTATATCGGTGTAATTGGAAGTTTCCTTCCCATGTAATTTAAAGGAGTAACTGGGTAGGTTTTTATTATTCAGCACCATCTCAATCCTGTCAATTCCAGAAGCACCTTGTTCTCCATCCAAGTAATGTTCTAAGATGTATAGCTCATTTTTAAAATGATCTACCACAATCATGTTGCGGTAAACGGCGTAGTGTATCTGAGGAACCTGAGACTCTTTCTTGTTGGTAAGAGAAATATCCTCAAAATACCCAATCCCATCATATTGGATATATCCGAAAAGACCTGATGTAATAAACTTGAACGGTTGTTCGGAAGCTTTGAAGCGGGATGAAAACGACTCAAGTTGATCTACCAATTTCTCTCCATCCGCCAATACCTTCGTACTTACTTCCCCGTTTGGGAGTGTTTGCTTCAACGTACCGTTGGTTACCGAAAAAGTGGCTATGGGATCACAGCAAATATAGGAATAGCTGTTATCATGCCCGTGATAGTCGGAGCTTTCCAAAAGGATGGGATTTGCATACCGATCCCGTATTTGGAGGTAAACGCTGACAGGCGTCAATGTATCGGCGAGCAGCTTTTTAAAGCGGGTGTTTATCCTAAATGTTTCCATGAAAATAAAATAGATTTAAAAGAAAAAAGGCTTACTGGAGTCCAGCAAGCCTTAAATATTTTCGTACAAAAAGGGTATTGGTTAGCTGAACTCCCCTTATAAGAAGCTAAAAGACCACCACCAGTTTTGTATGTTAAAGTTTCGGTTCATAATTTGAAACAAAGATATGCACGTGTTCCAATTAACAAAAGTAATTACCAATTTTATTTGGAAGATTTTGTGATTCTACCTGCATGGATGTAGTAAGCGGGTAGTATAAAGTCAATTTTCCGAATCCATAATTCGTTGCTGCTGCCAAACGGGCGTTATCTCCTTTTCCTCCAAGCTTGTCAACAAACCATCTTCAAAGGTGGCTAACATATAAAACCGTTGATCTGTATTTAGCCGGTACACCTTTTTGCCTTCCTCCAAATTACTAATGACGGCGTCCTTATTCTGCCGCAGAAACTTACTCTCGCTCATACCCAACTCGTAGGGTACCCGCGGAAGAAAGATGGTACAAGCTTGAATGGTAAAGAGCAATCCAAATCCCACAATGATGCTTCTTAAATTCATAAATTTATAATTTTAACAGGTTAATATCTTATTGCAAAACGGCTTAGCTTCCTTTTTAAGACATAAAGGAAATGATTATGCTACCCATAAACAGCAGTGCAAGAATGCTGCCATAATTTTTAGCTTGATAATGAGACAATTAGCCTATAATAATGGTATTTCCGGTGTATACGCTTGTTACCATTGACAAAATACCTACATTTGTACCGAGCGGCACGACCAGCTCCTGTCAACTCCCCCAGGTCCGGAAGGAAGCAAGGGTAGACAGTTGTAGCGGTGCGATGCCGCTTATTTTTTTCTGAATTAATCGCGTATCGTGCCATTACATACAGTAAGCAAGGTGTTGCTCAATTATATAATCATAAACTATGAAATTCTTTATTGACACAGCCAACTTGGATGAAATCAGGGAAGCCTACGATCTCGGCGTTTTGGACGGGGTCACGACAAATCCGTCTTTGATGGCTAAAGAGGGAATTACCGGGCCGGATAACATCCTTGCCCATTACAAAGCCATCTGTGACATTGTCGATGACGCAGTAAGTGCGGAGGTAATTTCGACAGATTTCGACGGCATGGTAAAAGAAGGAAAGGCGCTTGCTAAGATTGACGACAAGATCGTCGTTAAAATCCCTATGATTAAAGACGGAATCAAGGCGATCAAGTATTTCTCAAGTGAAGGCATTCGCACCAACTGTACCTTGGTTTTTTCTCCCGGTCAGGCAATACTAGCCGCAAAGGCGGGCGCTAGCTACCTATCGCCATTTGTAGGCCGCTTGGATGACATTGGCTTTGATGGGCTGGAGCTAATCGAGCAGATCGTGCTTATCTATGGCAATTATGGTTTTGAAACTGAAGTATTAGCAGCTTCTGTCAGGCATTCCATGCACCTGATCAAATGTGCGGAGATTGGCGCAGATGTAGTCACCTGCCCACTTAAGGTTATTACAGGCTTGCTCTCCCATCCATTGACAGACAAGGGATTGGCCCAGTTTCTGGCAGATCATGCCAAGGGAAACAACTAAGCTAACAAGCATTTACAGGGTAAGACGATTCAGTCTTACCCTTTTTTTATATTAATTATATTTTTTTGGCCAATTTTAGGCATTTTTGTCCGGCGAGTTTCGTTATTTGTGTGCTACTTAAACTATAGACCATGTATATAATCAAGGTGAAAGGAAAAGCTAAAATACCAGACTATATTCAGATCAGGGATGAAAATTTTGTTTTGGTGGCTTATTTCAGGGCAGACCGACCCTTGAAAAACATCGAAAAATTCGGCCTCGAAGGGAAGGAAGATGAACTGGAAACACTTATCAAGGCACTTCCCTTCGGAAAACTTCAAAAATTAACCTTGTAACCATGGTTTTTTCAAATGAACCTGTTGTAAATATGACAAATGCCTGTGTTTTTCAAGGCATTAATACCATTTTAAGAGATTTGAATTTTTCGATAGCTAAGGGGGAATTTGTATTTCTAATCGGGCGTACAGGAAGCGGCAAGAGTTCCTTGCTTAAAACACTCTATGCAGATCTGCCCTTGGTAATGGGAGAAGGAAATATTGCGGGTTTCAAACTAAACGGTATCAAATCCAAACAGATCCCTTTTTTGAGGCGTAAACTTGGCATCGTATTTCAGGATTTTCAACTTTTTCCCGACAGAACAGTGGCAGAAAACCTTTACTTCGTCATGCGAGCTACCGGGTGGAAGGACAGGACAAAAATGAAAAGCAGAATGATAGAAGTATTGATGGGAGTGGGATTAGGAGGTGCCACCACTAAATTCCCCCATCAACTGTCCGGAGGAGAACAGCAACGTATTGTCATCGCTCGGGCGTTACTCAATGAGCCTTCTATCCTCTTGGCAGATGAACCGACCGGTAACTTGGATCCCGAAGTATCCGATGGGATTTTCCGACTCTTTCAGGAGATAAATAAACGGGGCACGGCTATCCTGATGGCAACGCATAATTACGATCTGCTCAAAAAGTATCCTTATAGAATTTTGAAATGTGAAAACGGCACCCTTCTAGACAGCACATCTACCGATATCTCCCTGCAGACGGTATTTTCTTGATAATATACCTTGCATGTTTTCACACGTTACTTAGCCTTTAGCCCGAGTTGCTATTACCAGTCTTTTTTTCTGGTTTCCTTAACGATAGATCTGATTTTTTTGGCCTTTATGCGCTTCTCGACTTGTGCTTTGCTCGGCCGACTTACCTTTCTTACCTTCTTCTTCTGAAAGGCCTCTCGTAACAGAGCATAGAACTTATTTTCGGCAATCTCCTTGTTCTGAAGAAGGGATCTTTTTTCCTGTGCCTGAATCAACAAATTTCCTTCTTGATCCAGCTTATTCGCAAGTTTTCGAAGTAAAGTATCCTTTTCGTTATCATCCAAAACTTCCGATTTGGGAACGTTGAACCGGAGAAGTGCCTTTGAATTCACTTTATTTACGTTTTGTCCGCCGGGCCCACTACTGCGGCTCGCCTGAAACGTAAGTTCAACCGAAAGGAGCTTTTGGTTTAGCTTATCAAATACGGACATGCTGATAGGAGTTAAATTGATCCCAGAATCCCGGGAAATGGCTAAAAGAAAAATTCCGGTGGAGAATAAATTACCTCACCACCGGAATTGTGTTAACTGACTTCTGCAGAAATGGCAGAGGGTTATAATTCGGCTACATTCTTTTTGGCAAGCTCAAAATCCGGACTCATAGCCAATGCTTCTTGAAATGCCGCTTTAGCTTCGGTGTTGCTTCCCTGATCCTTATAAATGAGGCCTTTGAGATTCAAGGCCGCGGCTACCATACCGACTTCCTGAGTCGCATTTCCTTCCGTAGGGAAGCTAAGTGTTTGTTCTACAGCTTTTTTATCTTTGATTAACATATTCACTGAGTTTAGGGCCTCTTCATATTTCTTCAACGAATACTGGAGATAGGAGGTCTTGTAAAGGCTGAACATGTCTCCTGTGAGAAGGTGAAGCGATTCGAAATAGGGTAACGCACGTTCCAACGCTCCGATTTGTTCAAGACTATAGGCAGCTATCTCCAAGGCTGTGGTATTTTTGGCATCTCGTTCTAACATATCCATAGCTACGAGTGCTGATGAACTGTACTGTTCCATTTCAAAATAAATGGACGAGAGCAATTCAGCAAACCGTGGGTTTCGAGGGTTCCTCTCCATCAGCTCATAAAGCTTAAGCTTAGCTACAGAAACATCGTTGTACCTCATTGCCATTTCGTAGATTCGCTGATCGCTTTCGTTTCTGAGCCGAAGACTTTCGGTTAATTCTGGATTTGGGGCAACCGTTTCCTGTGCCAGTGCCGCACTTATCCACATTAAATTTGCAATTAAAATCAGAATTGGCTTTTTCATTTTAATGATTAATAGTTTTCAATTTTTTTGCAATCCGCGTACTTTCGCAAGTTGAAACAATAACTCCAAAGCTTCGCTTTTATTGTTTTGGATTTTGCCCTCTAAGATAGCTTCTTTTATGTCTTCTTTTAATTCTCCCACTATTTTCGATGGCTTAAGGCCAAAAATAGTCATAATTTCATCTCCTGAAACAGGGGGCTGAAAATTTCTCAGCTGATCCTTTTCCTCCACCTCTAGTAATTTGGCCTCTACCTTATCGAAATTGGCAAGAAACCGCTTTACTTTAGAGTCGTTTTTCGACGTAATGTCGGCACGGCATAGCTTCATCAGGTCATCAATATCGTCACCGGCCTCGAAAAGTACCCGCCGCAACGCTGAATCCGTAATGTCATCCTTCACCAAGGCAATCGGCCTAAGGTGAAGTTTTACCAAATTCTGCACATATTTCATACGTTCATCCATAGGCAACTTTAATCGCCTGAAAATGAGCGGTGTCATTTTCGCTCCTTTATCCTCATGGCCATGGAAGGTCCATCCACTTTTTTTGTTGAACCGTTTCGTGGCAGGCTTGGCTATATCATGCATAATGGCCGCCCAGCGCAGCCATAAGTTGTCTGAGACGGTGGCTACGTTATCCAAAACCTGAAGCGTATGGTAGAAATTGTCCTTGTGGGTTTTGTCTCCTACGGAATCTACTCCCTGTAGATCCACCATTTCGGGGAAAAACTCCTTCAAAAGACCGCTAATAAACAACAACTTGAATCCATAGGAAGGTTTTGGCGTCTGTATAATCTTGTTTACTTCGTCAATGATCCGCTCACCGGAAATGATCGCTAGCCGGTGTACATTGGCAACGATACCGTCAAAGGTGTCGGGTTCGATGTCGTAATTCAATTGTGCCGCAAATCTCACGGCCCGCATCATCCGCAACGGATCATCCGAGAACGTAATGTTGGGATCAGTGGGCGTTCGGATTATTTTACGCTTCATATCACCCAATCCATCAAAAGGATCAAGTAATTCCCCAAAATTACGCTTATTGACAGATATCGCCAATGCATTAATCGTAAGGTCCCTTCGCTCCTGATCCTCCTGTAGCGTGCCGGCCTCCACATATGGCTTACGGGAATCAGACCGATAAGATTCCTTTCTAGCACCTACAAATTCCACTTCCCATTCCCCCAACTTGATCATTGCCGTACCGAAATTTTTGAATATGGACACCGGAACGTGGCTATCAAAGGAAGCAGCAACCCGTTTAGCCAACTCAATCCCACTTCCAAGGCACACAAAATCTATGTCTTTACTAGGCCTTTTCAAAATCAGGTCACGTACATAGCCTCCTACCACATAGGTATCCATGTCCAGTTCTTCTGCACAACTGCTTACGCGGTCGAAAACGGCTACTGATTGGAGTGCTTCTTTGAAATTCATGGTTTGATTATTTTCACATGCCCCTCTGCTGTAAGGTAAATCTCTTTCACATTTTTTCCCTGATAAGGGAAGTTTTGGTCTATTTGAAGGCCATTTTGTCCTTCATTCCCCGATTCGGTGACGAGGATTTGGCCAATGGAGTACAGCATTCTGTTCCAAAAGGCTTCCTTAACCAGGACAAATTTAATGATTCCTTTTGATATGGGGCCATGAACAAGCAGTGGGGAAACGGGAGTATGAAAAATAACAGGCTCCTCAGTCCAATCTACAATATCCAATGAAACATCTGAAAAGGGGGGCGCTATCGTACGCAGTTGATACAGATCGTAAAGCAAACAAACACCCGAATCTCCTTGGTCCCTGTAGGTAGACAGCAGTGTCCATTTCATAGGCTCGCCGGCACCTGCTTGCAAAAAACCACTGCCCTTTTCCTTTAATTCATTAATCCAGGTTCTTGATTCCAATAGTTTTTTTTGCAAAGAAAGCGGATTTTAGGGTTTTTTGAAATAAATTAACCCATATATAACCCAGGGAACATAACCCATTGACCCCGGAACAACCAATACGTGTGTTAATCAGTTTAAAGATCACCCTATGAAATCATTTTCCCCGGTCATATTTATAGTCCCATTGGTGCTTATAGTCATATCACTACTCCAATCCTGTAATTCTACGGGTAATTTCCCCCAGCTTAAAGAGAGCGTAGAAATCATCCGTGACCAAAATGGCATAAACCATATTTATGGAAAAAATGAACACGATCTATTTTTCGCTCAAGGGTACCTAGCGGCGAAAGACCGCTTATTCCAGTTTGAAATCTGGCGAAGACAAGCTACGGGTACCATGGCTGAAATTCTCGGCGAGAGAGAATTTGAACGGGATAAAGGAGCGCGTTTATTTCAATTTAGGGGTGAAAAACAAGAAGAGCTATCCCATTATCATCCGAGGGGCGAACAGATTGTGGATGCCTTTGTGGACGGGATAAATGCCTATATCAAAGAGGTGCTAGATGCCCCCGAACTCCTTCCAGCCGAATTTAAACTATTGGGAATAGTACCCGACTATTGGACCTGGGAGGTCGTGGTATCGAGACATCAGGGATTGTTGCAAAACGTGAAACAAGAACTCAATTATTCCAGAATTGTCTCCCTGATCGGAGCCGAAAAGACAATGGAGCTTCACCATTTTCATCCATTTGATCCCGAGTTGAATATCCATCCGGATATTCCAGCTGAGTTACTCTTCAAGGACATTATTGCTCCCTACATTGCCTTCAGAGCACCGATTACGTTTCTCCCGGAAGATGTCTCTGCTGATTACCGAAATGATGCTACCGCATATGAGAAAGAGCAAAAGCGTATTGTTGATGAACGCTTATTGGTCGAAACGATAGATGCACCGTCCATTGGAAGCAATAATTGGGTAGTTAGCGGTAAACATACTAAAAGTGGGTACCCAATCATGGCAAATGACCCTCACCGGCTGCAAGCGGTTCCTTCGTTAAGGTACTGGGTCCACCTACATGCCCCAGGTTGGAATGTAGTTGGCGGAGGAGAACCTGTCATTCCGGGTATATCTATTGGTCATAATGAAGTAGGTGCTTGGGGATTGACGATTTTCCAAACAGACAATGAAGATATGCGAATCTATGATCTGCATCCTGAAGATCCCTTTCAGTATAACTATAAAGGAGCTTGGGTGAAGATGGAAGCAATTTCTGACACAATTCTCGTCAAAAATCAAGAACCCAGGGTAGTTACTCATTATTATTCAGTACATGGCCCAATAACTTTCATAGACAGAGACCTTAATAAGGCTGTAGCCATTGAATGCGCTTGGCTAGAACCCGG
Organism: Cytophagales bacterium; assembly: GCA_016124425.1. Lineage (GTDB taxonomy): Bacteria > Bacteroidota > Bacteroidia > Cytophagales > Cyclobacteriaceae > Lunatibacter. The sequence goes on along the minus strand of WGNT01000090.1, from coordinate 26,997 downwards.
TGGGGCACCCTACCTTGCAAGTCTCCGCATGGGGCAGGCAGGCAGTTGGGAGGAATTTCGCGAAGCGTGCCGCTATAACCATATCCCCGCCGAGAACATGGTGTGGGCCGATAAAAATGGCAATATCGGTTGGCAGGCAACCGGAATCGCTCCCATTAGAAGAGGTTTTTCAGGTTTAGTGGCAACCCTTGGGGACGGGAGTCAGGACTGGGACGGTTACCTTCCCATGCTGGACCGGCCGCATGGGTACAATCCCTCTCAGGGATTCTTTGCTACGGCCAATGAAAATCAGGTGGATACCTCCTACCCCTTTCCCGAATCATTAGGTTTTACTTGGGCAGACAGCTTTCGCGGTGATCGAATCAAGGAAGTGTTGGGCTCCGGTAAAACGTTCACGGCTGCCGATATGGGTGCCCTGCAAAACGACTACCTTTCCCTTCCTGCCAGGCACCTAGTTGGGGAATTAGCCTCCATACCACTACAGGGCGAGAAAATGGTTAAAGCACAACAACTGCTCCGTACATGGGATCTTGTGTTAGACAAAAATTCCATCGAAGCTGCGATCTACGTGATGTGGGAGAGAAAACTAAGAAACAAGCTGGCCGATATGGTAATACCGGCGGAAATAGCACCGTATATGAGCGAGGTAAGCATGACTAAGGCCTTAGAATGGGTTAGGGACGGATATGGCGATCAGGTGCGAAAGGAAAATAAAACAGCTTTGTTAGCAAACGCCCTGGAAGAAGCTGTTCTAGCGCTTGAAGCTAAACTAGGAACCGATTGGAGCCGATGGCAGTATGGCCAAGCAAACTTCAAACACGCCCTAATTCGACATCCGTTAAGTGCGGCCGTTTCTGACGAGTGGCGTCAAAAAATGGATATAGGGCCATTACCCCGCGGAGGATATAGCTTTACACCAGGGGCGAATGCCTATGGCGACAACAATACAACAGGGGCTTCATTTCGTATCGTTGTAGACACTGGTGACTGGGAGAGTACTTTGGGTATTAATAATCCCGGCCAATCCGGTAACATGGAAAGCCCCTTTTACAGCAACCTATTTCCCTTATGGGCGGAAGACGACTTTTTTCCGGTTCCCTTTGCAAAGGACAAGGTTAAAGCGTTGAAAGTAAATGAATCCATAATGAGATGATACCAAAGCTAATGGATCATCCGCACTTATCACAGCCACAATTCCCGGATTTTTGCGGTTTTTTGCGAAAAAAGGTGTTGTACGTCCAAACCGACAAAACACCCAAAAACAACGAAGCTACAATAATTTCCTGCCACATATTACGAGAAGATTTGGTAGGTGAACAAAGCCGCCAAATAGGCAATCACAGTCATGGCGAGTGTCTGAATGACAGGCCACTTCCAGCTTTTCGTTTCTCTATATACAACAGCAAGGGTGCTCATACACTGCATCGCAAAGGCATAGAATACCATTAGCGAAAATCCTGTCGCCTTGTTAAACACCTTCTCGCCGGTAGCCGGATTTACTTCTTGGGAAAGTTTCTCACGGATAGTGAGTTCATTGTCCACATCCCCACCGATGCTGTAAATGGTGGCAATGGTACCTACAAAGACTTCCCGTGCGGCAAAAGAGGTAATAAGGGCAATGCCGATCTTCCAGTCGTACCCTAAAGGCCTTATGACGGGTTCTATCGCTTTCCCCAAAATCCCAATATAAGAGGTTTCCAATTCCGCTGAAGCATAACGCTCTTCAATGGCGGTGTATTCATCCTCAGGTGCATTCGCCAATTCCGCTGCCATTTGAGCTTCCAATGCATCCATCTTGGCAGGAGGCCCGTAACTCGCCAAGACCCAAAGTACAATGGATATGGCCAGTATAACCTTGCCAGCCTCGAAAACGAATATCTTAGATTTGGAATACATGGTCAGAACCACCGCTTTCCATCTAGGCCACCGATAAATAGGCAAATCAGTTAGCAGATAACTTTTCTCCCGAGTCTTTAACAAAAACCGCAATGCCAAAGCACCCAAGAAAGTCGCAAACGCACCCAAGAGGTACATACTCAACAAGGCAATCGCCTGAAGATTAATACCAAAGAACAAATCATCCGGAACAGTAAGCCCGATTAAGATAATGTAGACCGGAAGACGGGCAGAGCAACTCATCCAGGGAGTAACCAAGATGGTAATCAACCGCTCCTTTGAATTTCTAATTGTCCTTGCGGCCATTACTCCGGGGATGGCACAGGCCAACCCGGAAATAAGCGGTACCACGCTTTTCCCATGTAAGCCAAAGGGACGCATCAGCCTGTCCATCAAAAATACTACCCGGGACAGGTACCCTGTATCTTCCAGAAATGCCAAAAATCCAAAAAGGAGCGCGATCTGCGGGATAAAAATCACTACTCCCCCAACACCGGGAATGATGCCTTCGGCCAACAAGTCAGTAAGAACTCCCGCAGGCAAAGTATCATATACCCAAGAACTTACTGACGCAAAAAACCCGTCAATGAGGTCCATGGGAAAACTTGCCCAAGCAAAAATGGCTTGAAAAACAAGCAGCATCACCAGAATAAAAATGAAATAACCCAGCACAGGATGCAGCAGCAAGCCATCCAATCTACTTGTAAGCTTGTTTTCCTGACGCTTTTCTGTTTTCACAGTGCGCTTTAATAGTTGATTTATCCTAGCGTACCGTGCGTTCGTTTCTTTTATTTGTTGTTGTTGGATCTGAAAATCGAATTGAGAGGCTAGCGCTTGAAGCCATGACTTATTTTCTTGGCCTGCGCTGTCTACATACCCAGAAAAAACCAACCGCTGAAACGCTTCATAGTCCGTACTCAGGTTAAATTTTTCCCGAATAGCTGTAAACATCGCATCAGGCATATACTCACGAATGGCTAAAAAAGGGCTCGCAATCTCGAATTCCTCCTTAAAAATCAGTTCCCGAATCGCTTCCATGCCTTCATTCTTTCGGCCATCCGTCAAGATCAAAGGAACTCCAAGCTCCTTATACAGTTCCATTACCCTAATTTGGATACCATTTTCCTCGGCCAAATCTTTCATATTGACCAAAAAAGCCAAAGGAATACCCAAATCTATCACCTGAGAGCCTAGCAAAAGGCTCCTTTCCAAGTTACAGGCATCCAAAATCACAAGCACAAAATCCGGTTTGACAGTATCCATGCCTGTTAGCACCCTGTAAGCAATAATCTCATCTTCCGAATTGGGATAGAGACTGTAGGTTCCAGGGAGGTCAATGAGCTCATAGGTACTAGTACCTTTCCGGATTGTTCCTGTGCTTTTGTCCACAGTCACCCCAGGATAATTACCTATTTTTTGGTTTAAACCAGTAAGCTTGTTAAAGATACTGGATTTTCCCACGTTTGGGTTTCCAATAATCGCAATCGATTTGGTCCGTTTTTCAGCAACAATTTCCATCAATTACGGATTTATTGGTTGTACTTGGATCAACTCTGCCTCACTAATTCGTAATGCCATCATGTGGCCGTCAACCAAAAAAGCAATAGGCCCACCAAAGGGAGCTCTTTGAATCACCCTGATCTGTTTTCCCGGAAGAAGTCCGATTTCCAAAAAATTTATGGAGTAGGGAGAGTCTTCAATGTGGGCTATCACGGATTGTTCTCCTCGCTGAAGTGATGCTGCTGTACGTACCAAGGGATTTGGGGGATTACATTTATCAAGACTAAGTCAAAATTATGACATATCTTTAGCTTAACCCAACAAACGGCCAAAAAATTCTTTTCCTCGAACTTCAAAAGTCAACTAACCTTAACATTTGTTTACCTCGTTCTTGCAGGACTATTTCGGACAAGTAAGAATACCCAAATCAGTACAAACCGAAAAAAAATAAAATTCTCAAACTTTCGGGATTTGATAAAAATGTCAACAAAATTAATTGATCTTTGTATCCTACTAGGCCAAGTTGTTTAGTTTAACCAATGAATTGAAAATCAACCTTATCTACTTATTGTCGGCAAAAATGTTTTCAATTTATATCCCTCATATTTCGTATACTTACTATGGTAGGAAAACCCTAAAAAAATGGGGAAATAACTCATGGTTGATTCTTTTACTTTTTATTTTTATTATAAAGTGCTTTTCGGCATTTTCGGAATCAAAACCAGTTCGTGAGAATTTCCATACTTCATACAGTACGCCTATAGTAGATACACAAGGATCCGAACAACCAATCGATATTATCCATCAATTCCTTAATTCAACGGTTAAAACCAACTTTAGCATAACGTCGTTTGGTCCGTCAAAAAGAGTCACATTCGTTTTCATTGCCACACTTTTATCCAAGGTGGATTTCCCAATTAACCCGATCGCTGGATTTGTAAATCAGCTAAGCTGTATTTACCCAACACATTTCTTTTTCTAAATCCAACCTTTTTTTAGAGAAGGTGTTAGCCCAACTTTGATAAGTGGGACCGTTCAACGCCGATTTTCTGCTTTGATAGTTCTTTCATTCGTTATTAGCTTTATAATGAAAACTAAATCAGTGTCCAAAGATGCCTGGGGATCCAGGGTTGGATTAATACTAGCCATGGCTGGCAATGCTGTGGGCCTTGGCAACTTTTTAAGATTTCCAGTCCAAGCGGTTCAAAATGGAGGTGGTGCCTTTATTTTACCGTATATCGTTTGTTTTCTGATTATGGGGATTCCACTCCTGTTAATAGAATGGTCCAGTGGCAGATACGGAGGGAAATTTAACAACCACAGCACACCTTATATTATGGATGGTTTGGGTAAATCTAACGTTTGGAAGTATGTAGGCGTATTCGGCATTTTCACCAATGTAGCAGTCGTGGCATATTATACGTACATTGAATCCTGGACGCTTTCGTACATTTTGCACTCCTTGCTTGGCACATTCGAAGGGATGAGTCAAGGGGAAGTAGCCGGGTTTTTCTCTTCGTATACTGATATTTCCTCTTCTACAACGGGTATTCCGTATGAAGCCGTATTGTTTTACTTATTGGTATTGGGTCTAAATGTTTTTATTCTGTCCAGAGGCTTAGGAGGAATTGAGAAAGTAGCAAAAATAGGAATGCCTTTGTTGATTTTGTTCGGACTTATTCTTGCCGCCAAAGGCCTCACTATGGGAGAGAGTGGCAAATCCGAACTTTTTCCAGATGCAAGTGCTTTGGATGGATTAAATTTTCTATGGACTCCTCAGTTTGATTCCCTTTTGAGCCCCAAAGTTTGGCTAGCTGCCGCCGGTCAAATTTTCTTCACCCTATCTGTAGGTTTGGGTACAATCCAATGCTATGCTGCGTACATTGAAGCTAATGAAGACATAGCCCTCAATGCAGTATCAGCCGGATTTTTAAACGAGTTTGTCGAAGTGGTCCTAGGAAGCAGCATCGTCATTCCGATCGCGGCTGGCTATTTAGGTTTGGATTGGGTGATGGAAAATGCCGGGTTTGGAATGGCGTTTCAGACGATGCCCTTTTTGTTTCAACAATGGGGAGAAGCGATGGCGGCATTCTCAGGAGTACTTTGGTTTGGGCTGTTGTTTTTTGCAGGCATTACCTCTTCCCTTGCTATGGGTACCCCGTGGATGGGGTTCATGAAAGATGAATTTGGTTGGGGAAAATCGAAGGGAGCCTTGTCTTTCGGTCTACTTGCGTTAATAATGGGATTACCGACGGTGCTTTTTTATCAACAGGGGGTATTTGATGAGTATGATTATTGGGCTGGAACCGTGAGTCTTGTGGTCTTTGCCTTATTGGAATCCATTCTTTTCTCTTGGGTGTTTGGTATAAACAAAGGTTGGAGAGAAATTAACGAGGGATCGGATATCCATATTCCAACCATATACAAGTACATTATAAAATATATTACACCTTTCTTACTCTTGATAATTTTTTCCGGTGCCTTGGTTACTCCTCAAGATAATGAATGGGCAGAAAATTTTTCCAGACTTTCCATGGGAGAATCCTGGCAATTGGATAATAACTCCATCATTAGACAGCTTTTCCATTCAGGGCTTAAGCAAGAATTATCTGCAACTAAATCGCCTATCAGCAAAACGATGCTGGAATAAAAGATTTTTTATTCCAATCTGGCTAGGTTGTTCTTGGTTGGTCTATTTGCTTTCATTTCGGGATTGGTTTACATATCTTATACCAAAAGACAAAAAGAAGGGAGAAACGCTATATGAACACATCTGCATTGATAATGTTAATTGTTACACAAGGCTTGGTTGCGATATGCACGGTATATTTCTTGGTTAAAGTATTGACTATAAAGCCTAAGAAGGATGTTACCGATTCATAAACTTACAAGACTTTCAATTCAATCAATAGATTTGAAAAAACTGTCACAAAACCCCTGAGTCTACATCTTTTATAAACTGAATCAACCCGTCAAAGAACACTTTTTGATCATCATACTGGACAAGGTGGCTACCATCGGGGCAAAGCAAAAACCGACCGTTTTTCACTTGTGTGGACATCCATTCCATGTGTTTTGGGTCCATTGTGTCGTGCCCAGCGCCTACCACAAGCGTAGGAACCGTAAGCTTGGGAAGCTCCTTTGTCAAATCCCATCCCTTTAAGGACGCACCTTCCGTAATACCAAATTCGCTATGCCCTTGCATATACACATAGACTTCAGGATTGAGGTGTTTCAAGCTCCTTACCACCGCCTCCGGCCATTCCGCTAACGGCATACGTAACACATGATACTGATAATGATGCTCCATCAGGAGCTCCTCATACCGGGGATTTGCAAAGTCACTTTTTGATTCAATCTCCATGATTTCTTCAAAAACCTCCTTTGGCATCTGTGGTCCAAGAACTTCCTTGGCATATTTTTCATAATCATCCAGGCTCGACATCATATTGGAGATAACCAATCCTTTTAAATTTTCTTGGTACTTTAAGGCATACTCCATCGCTAAAATTCCTCCCCAAGATTGTCCATAAAGAAAAAAATTATCCTTGTCTAGGCCTAAGGCCTGCCTCACTTGCTCAACTTCATCGACGAAACGGTCTATTGTCCAAAGCGAACTATCCGAGGGCTGATCCGAATAGTAGGACCCCAACTGGTCATAATAATAATATTCGATACCCTCTGCCGGAAAATATCCGTCAAAACTGCTATACAGTTCATGTGTCATTCCCGGTCCCCCGTGAAGCAACAAGACCTTCTTTGTTGGATTATTTCCTACCCGCTTCGTCCATACCTTAAAGGTCCCTTTAGGGGTTTGAATGGGAATCATCCGAATGCCTCCCTCGAATTGATCTGCTTTCTCAGCATAATCAAAATAGGACAAATCGGCCGTCGATTCCTGCACACTCGAGGGAACACAGGAGAATCCAATAGCCATGAAAGCAATAACAATACTATATCGGGTGAACATCGGCAAAGACAGGTTAATGTTTCAACGAAAATAAAAAAAACTAACTAGTAAACGATCTTTATGTTTCCTTTTTGTTTCTTTTTTTGTGTTAGGATTGTTTTTGGAGCCCATCCCGACTAGAAGGGAAAGTCTATGGAATTTCGCAATAATAATCATCCACCAAGTGACAGATACGTCATGCCTGATTTCGGTAGCTTTTTATCCAATCAACCGAATTTGTCGCATACCTGATCAACATACGGACGAATAGACCGCATGACTACTTCGCCGATAAGATAATCCTGCGATAGGAAGTGAGCGATGGAGAACCATTATCCGACACTTCTAGGATAAGGTGAAGCTGGGCGCCAGCTGGCATTTGTGGCAAAGCGAATCTAGCAATGGCACCGTTCTTTTCAATCTCCAATCCCAACGGCTGCTCCGGCTTATAAATTTCTTCATAGACAAACCAGCTAAATTCCAGCGCGTCCCCATCCGGGTCACTGCTTTCAGAAGCATCTAAGCGAATTTTCTCACCAGGTTCCCCTGCAATTTCTATCAAGGAAGTTCCATTCATTCCATTTACCACTAGCTCTGGATTGTGGTTAGCCGCTTCAAATGAATCTGTTGCCCACTTAACCCGGGCCATAAAATCCCTCTGGAAAGAAGTCCTCCAGCGAGAAACCGAATGTCGTTCATTTAACTGTCCGTCCAAAAAATCCGGGGCATCGATAAACAACCGCTGATTCAATAGGCGGTATCTTCCTCCCCACCCTCCCCATTCCGGCTTTTCGGGGACGTTCAACCCATTGTCGATCAATCCTAGAAAAGAAGGACTATCTCCTTCCTTCATGCCGTTTGTGCCATGGCCGTGAAGTTGGTACTTTTCGCTAAGCGCTCCATTTCCATGAATATTGGCCCGCACCCAGTCTCCATCCTGCATACTAAGATCCCCCGTCATGTACATGCCCCTGAACGCCGATAATTCCCGAACACCGGTAAAGCCTTTCCAAGCAAACCCATTTGCGATAAAGTTGACCTGCTTGAAATATTGCAAAATCCACTCCCTGTGCCCATCTTGGTCGCCAATAGCATGTACCTGAATCTTTCTACAAAATGCCGCTAGCTCTTCCTCAGTTCTGCTAGCCTTTACCTGCCACAGCGCCTGAGCTAATTCGCGCAGGCCACCCCAAACCGGAATATGCACGATTTCAGTCGAATAATCCACAACCTGAATGATGAAATCCGAAGCCTCAGTATATAAGCCTTCCCCTATCTCCTTTTGGCTTCCTTGCCCAACCTTGATGACGGAAGCCAACTGATCCGGCGAAGGAAAGGCTCTCGAATGATGTAGCAAATTGGGATAAACCTCGCTGTACGCTTGAACATGTGCTCGGATTATCTCAGGTTTGGTGTCCTGCCCGTGTCCCATGCGGCTAGTCGCACAAATTCCTTTGATATCAAACTGATCCGCATAGTACAAAAACCTGGTCAGGCTTTGCTCGTCATCGGTGTCACCACCGATATCTGTCAGCACAAGCACCTGAGGCTTTGTTTGACCATATATGGGAAGGATAAACCAAAACAAAATAATTGCCAGCGGAAAACAACTACGTAATACCTGTTTCATGATGAATATTAAAGCCAATTTTGTCCTAATTTATTGATTAATAATGGTATGTCTCATGATAATCTTAATTGACAGACCCAAACACACCACTTAAGGCCCAAAAGCTATACAAAAGGTAAAAATCCGACCCGCTAGGAGGGTTGGATTTAAGTTTTTCATAAATTGCCTTTGCTTCCAAGTTGGAAGATTTTCCATCAACAGCCATTGTCTGAAATGCCCTACTTGCATAAAGCACCAATGCAGGTTGGTCCGACTGCATATGGCGCACAACGACATCCATATTTACTTCTTGGTTCAAGGAAGCAAGCAAGGCTGCTGCTTCAATTTGTACGGTCGGAAACGCATCCTTGGTAAGGAGCTGTAATTCCTCAATCACTTCGGTATCGATCTGTTTGATAGATCGGGCAGCGATTACAGCCCAATACCTTATCAATCCATTTGAAATGAGGGGAAAGGTCTTCAATGGTGTTCCAAAGAATATTTGGAAATTCTTGTTTAACCTGTGGAGTGCAGGAAAAAAGCACCATAATAAGAAAGCCTATTCCAAAAAGCGAATGCACTGCGTTTAAAAGACGGCTTAACGCGCCATTATCTATCGTATTCATGCCTAAAATTTTAAAGTTGCATTTTTTTACTTACCCGAGCGAATGTAATAATCTGAACTTGCTAAACCAGCAACTAGCCTACCCGCTTCTATCGACTTCAAACCGAGTTCTAAATTTGGGTAGATCCTGTGAAAAAAACACCAAACGATTTACTTATCTTTGATAATGCTTCCTTTCCGGTCTTCCTTTTGAAACATATGCTTCAGCATAACTGGCAAAGACAGGAAAAATAATTTATATAATTTTTTAGTTAAAAAATAAATCAAAACAAATAGTTGAAATTTCTTATACGATATAGATTTAATTTTTTGAAATTAATTCGTTAAAAAAATTATACCGCTTTAAACCGGCTAAAAAATTCGCTAGTAACTGTAAATAATTGTATTTAAATTTCACACAACCTATTAAACCCTAACTGGAAGCTCCATGGTTTGGTATGTCGGCACAATGTAAAAAACAGACTAAAATAGGGTAGCGATTTTTTTCCAGCCGTGATAATTCTCCACCTTTACTTATACTACCCATGGAAAGACGACGTACTTTTCCGTATTTTATGTCTATTGGTCTGAGCTTACTTCTTTTAACCAATAGTTGTTACTATTACAAACCAGTCACGAAGCCTGTGTCTTCCAATTCTTTTGAAGAAATTGAAGAAGGAGACAAGCGGGAATACAAAGCCTTAATTTTACGTAGCCCAGATCGGGTTTATCTTTTAAGCAATTTCAGTTTTGACCTTAAGGAAGAAAAACTTATGGCAACTCTTGCCGAAGTATCAATGGGACATTTTAGTTACTTAACTAATGAAGGAAACACGGACCGATACAGGAAATCCAATGACGCCGTGTTGCAAGAAGTCCATCTTTATACCGATCTTGCCGATTTGGGTAATATTGGTGATCGGGTAGAAATCTCCATAAGTGATATTACCAAACTAGAAGTAATCGAAAAGAATAAGGGAAAAAGCACCGGGGTAACTGTCTTGACAGCTGCAGGAATTGCCGTTGGCTTATACGCAGTCATGATTGTAATAATTTTGCTTACCAAGAGCTCCTGCCCTTTTATAAGTGCTTATGACGGAGAAACATACGTCCTACAAGGTGAAACGTTTGGAGGCGCTATTGTTCCCTCCTTAGCCCGTGAGGATTATTTACCGCTCCCCGCCATTAAGGTGGATAGCGAAATCAAACTTATGATCAGCAATGAATTAAAAGAAAGGCAATACACCGATATGGCAGACCTTTTAGTGGTAGCCCACAGTCCGGATGAAAGCGTTTTTATGGATCCAGCAGGGAACCTCTTTAAATCCACTACTTTTTACAAGCCTACACACGCCAGCATAAACAATGAGACAGATATGCTTTTCCCACTATCTGAGGTGGACAACATCGCCTGCACATTCAATGAAGATACCAACGATGCTGTAAATGAACTCTACGTGAATTTTGACAATCCTGGTACTAAAGGCCCCCACGGTTTGCTCCTTTCGGTTAAAAACAACTACTGGTTGGAATATGTAATTGCTGAGTTCTACAGTGCTTTCGGTGAAAAATACTCCAAATTTGTTACCGCACAACATAAAAAGCCGGGTGAGGAAATTCTCGAATGGATGGAGCAGCAGCAAATGATGCTTACCATTGAAGCAAAGACGGAAAGCGGCTGGAAGGAAGTACAAAAAATCAAGACCATTGGACCCTTGATGAACAGGGAAGTCCTTATTCCGCTTGACGCATCTGTTTTCTCGGATCAAGAGGTCCAAGTAAGGCTGAGGACGGGATTTATGTTTTGGGATCTGGATAAAATCAGCCTGACTGCATTAACGCCAATTTCAGCCGAAAGCATGGAAACCATCAAGCCAAACAGTGCCATTGATGAAAAAGACAGGGATGTCTTATCACCGCTCTTGACCAATGACGGAGTATACATGGAACAACCCGAAGCAGGTAATCGGGCCTATTTGACCTATCTGTTTGAAAATTATAACCCGGATAAAACCTATTCCGCCTTTTTGCACAGCCGGGGATATTATGAACCTATCAGAGAATTCTCTGGAAAGGCAGACCGTAAGTTTCTGACCCAATTCAGAAATGAGGGGCGCTTACCCGCCTTCAGTCTTCAACGCTACTTAGAAATAAGCCAAAGTCACTACATGACTGACCAATCCCCCAAGAAAAAATCCTTAAGATCACTGAAAACCCAACATTAAAACCGACACTTTTCCAACATGGCTAATTCAATACGCAGTTCCAGACCTGCTCATCTGGTTCAAATCGCATTACGGATATGGGTTAAGGTTCATATCATCTTACTTGCCTTGAGGGTTTACGGGTCGGTGAAAAAGGTAAAACTGGTTATCTCGGAAATCCTGAAAATGGACCGTAAAGTCTCTGGAGGAAAGCGAAAATATGCGGTGAAAAACGGGAAATATTGGATCGGAATTTATCTTCCCGCATTCCCTTCCAAAAACTTTGACCGCTATATCCTCACTGAGATGAATAAGTACTTGCCGCACACATTTCCCATAAACAGCTACCAACAGGTAAATTTTGCGATAACCACAAAATGTCCTATGCGCTGTGAGCATTGTTTTGAATGGGACAACTTAAACCTACCTGAAACGTTCGCGGTAGACCAACTAAAACAGATCGTTTCAACCTTGCAAAAAAGAGGCTTAGCGCATATCTCGCTAAGCGGAGGTGAGCCGATGGTGCGGTTCAATGAGATGCTTGAATTGATCCGCGATACGCATACAAGCACTGATACCTGGGTACTCACCTCTGGTTTCAACCTCGACTTATCCCGCGCCCAAAAACTAAAACATGCAGGCGCTACAGGTGTAATCATAAGTCTGGATGACATTGATCCCGAAAAACATAACACGTTTAGACGACACAATCAGGCTTTTCAACTGGCTACCACAGCTGCCCACGCAGCCAATCAGGCTGGATTGATGCTGGCTATCTCCGTTTGTGTGCTTCGGGAAAATGCCAACACCTCTTTCTTGATCGCACATGCGGAAGCGGCCACTGCTATGGGTGCTGATTTTATACAATGGTTGGAACCAAAAGCAGAAGGAAACTTCAGGGGAAAAGACGTTACATTACATGTCGAGCAAATCAGTGCTATGGAAACCGCTTTCGTAAGTCTGAACCATGATGCGCCTTACCGTCATATTGCTCCTATCATGTACCATGGCTATTATCAACGTAGGTTAGGTTGCCTTTCTGCTGGAAAGTCCAGCTTTTACATTGATAGTAGAGGTATGGTCCATTCCTGTCCATTCTGTCACTCATCCGATTTCCACATCATGGACTTGCTTAACCTCACAGACCTTACGAACAAAAAAATCTCAGCCTGCCCTACCTACTAAAAATGCTTTTGAAATTGAACTCGTGATAGTTTGCAGATAGTTTCTGATAATGGATAATACCACCCTAGCTGAGAATAAAACCTAACGTTTTTGAAAGTCAATATAAACAGTCCGACTACTAAATTGCACCTACCGATTTTTTCACCTATATTCACAGTTGAAGAATTTGTAGGACTCAACTCCATGCAAACCTGATAAATTCAGATTTTTCCAATTTTCTATTTTAGACGATAACATATGACTATCAAAAACATAAAAGAAGCATTAAAATCCGCTACCCATCCAGTGGCAAAGTCACTTCATCATGGCCACGGTACTAATGTACTTCTGATAGGATTCAACAACGGTATGATTTTGAAAGAGCACAAAGCCCATAGCCCATCAAAACTGACTGTTTTGGAAGGTGCGGTAAATTACCGTGAAGAACATCGAGTTGTGCAGTTAGGACAATATGATGAAGTGGAGATACCTGTGGAAGTGACCCATGCTGTAGAAGCGCTTGAAGATAGTTTATGTATTTTAACGCAGGGTTAAACAGGAACCCAAAATCCCTATTTATCTTCATTATTAAGAGGAATAGCAATTACTTCAAACCCCTATAAAAAATGTTTTCTTAATCTTGTAAAGTTTTAGGCATAAAAAAAAGCACCGACAAAATCGGTGCTTCTTGATACACTTGAGGTTTAACCCTTAGTCTTTCTTCTCTTTTACTTCCGTATCCTCTTTTACTTCCTTACCGGTAGCATCATATTTCTTCGAAAGTTCTGTGCCGTTATGGTCAAATTTGATGGCATAATAGATCTTGCCTTCACCATCCGTCATTTGCCAAGCTTCTTTCACTTCCGCATCGCGAGTGGTCTCATCAGCTTTGATCGTCTCCTTTAACGTTTCTGGTAAATTTTCCTTTTCAATTTTTACCTTTTCGCTGTCTTGAATGAAATTGGTTTCCATTGCCGCAGGATTGGCAGCGTTCGACATAGCTGATACCGGAGAAAATGCAAGGCCCATCACAAATAGAGCTGGAATAATTAATTGAGTTTTCATGATAATAATTGGTTTAGATACGTAATTTACGATTGACTAAATTTGAAGGTAAATTTTTTACCCTGTCTATATGTCAATAGCCACTAATGGTGCCAAAAATTATAAATGTACAATACCATACATGTAAAGCATCATTTAAATATATTTAAACATTATTATATGAAATTTAATGTTATTATAATCTACAATATGCGATAAATATTACTCATTTTGCTGATCGATTCCACACAATTATCTCGGGAATTTCATCCATAGAAGTTCGAAACTCTGGGACATTTCCGGTCAAGAACTAGCAACTACGGGATCGTGGGAAAAGAGCTGGTATTGCTCCCCCGTAAATCTGTAAAAAGCTTTTCTCCATACATGGCCCTTTGTGCAGCACTTTGACAAAATCAAATCAAAATACGGCCGCAAAGTACCTATTACAAATTTTCACGAGGAAGAATGGTCTGTTATTGAAAGCCTTTCCCCTGATGTGGTTGTTGCGGATATTTTAAAGGAGTTTAACTTGAAGACCTACGATCAGCACCGGGATGACTCTGAAGCAGCCCAAATTAGAGCCCGGGATTCGCAAGTATTGAAAAAAGGTTGATTTGCTAACACAATACATTTTTTTATACACACTAAAGTGAAGAATATCGCCTAAACTTTTGTTTGGATCATTTTTTTTTCATCATTTTTCCGATATAAATTATGCTATTGACCATGAATTAATGATATAATACGATCTAACTTTCAGAAGTTAAAATGGAAAACCGATAAACGACATTCGCCTTTTTAGACAAAAAACGCAAAGCTATTTTTTTATTAAAATAATTTATAAATTTAAATGCAACCCTATTAAGTCATAAGAGGTTGCTCCCAATTTTTTAACGGTTGGTCTACAAGAAACGGTGGGCCAAATTCGGAGGCAATTCATACACCCATCACTTTTACAACATAATCTAAAAGTTAATTGCCATGAAGAAAAAAGCTGCATTTCCCTTTATAATGACGATCGGATTAAGTCTGATAATATTGAGCAATAGTTGTAATTATTACAAACCGATCACCAAACCGGTATCCCCCTATTCCTTTGACGTAATTGAGCAACAAAAAAAGCAGGAATACAAGGCCTTAATTTTACAAAGCCCACAGCGAGCCTATCTTTTAAGCAATTTCAGTTTTGACCTTAAGGAAGAAAAAGTTACGGCCACTCTTGCCCAAGTGCCAAGGGGACATTTTACCTATCTCAATAATGAAGGTCGGGCAGATAGATACAGAAAATCCAATGACGATGTGTTACAAGAGGTACATCTTTATACCGATCTTGTCGATTTAGGTGCTATAGGTGACCAGGTAGAAATCTCCATAAGTGATATTACCAAACTAGAAGTAATCGAAAAGAATACAGCAAAAAGTACCGGTATAACTGTCCTGGCGGTATCTGCTGCAGCGCTATCGTTGTATGCATTAATATACCTTATCGCTTATTTACTATTTATAAGTGCTGTTAACAGTGCTGCTAACTCCTCCTGTCCCTATATAAGTGTTTACGATGGCGACTCCTACGTTTTACAGGGAGAGACTTTTGGAGGCGCGATTATTCCCGTATTGGCCCGTGAGGATTTTTTGCCACTTCCGGATATCTCTATGGATAAGGATTTAAAACTAATGATCAGCAATGAACTCAAAGAACGGCAATACACAGATATGGCAGACCTTCTGGTGGTTGAACATCATCCGGATGAAAGCGTCTTTATGGATCCAGCAGGCAACCTCTTTAAATCCACTACTTTCTATAAACCAACGAATGCCAGTATAAACAATGAGATAGATATACTTTTCCCACTATCTGAGGTGGACAACATCGCCTGCACATTTAATGAGGACAACAACGATCCTGTAAATGAACTCTATGTGAATTTTGACAATCCTAGCACTAAAAGCCAGTATGGTTTGCTCCTTTCACTTAAAAACAACTATTGGCTGGAATTTGTAATTGCAGAGTTTTACAGTGCTTTTGGAGAAAAATATTCCAAATTTGTTAAAACACAGCAGAAAAAATCGGGTAAGAAAACCTTGGAATGGATTGATATGCAGGAAATAATGCTTACTGTAGAGGCAAAGACAGAAAGCGGATGGAAGGAAGTGCAAAAAATCAAAACCATTGGGCCTTTGATGAACCGAGAGGTCCTTATTCCATTGGAAAATATTGCCTTCTCGGATGAGGGGTTGGAAGTAAGGTTGAGGACAGGGTTTATGTTTTGGGAACTGGACAAAATCTCGCTGACCGAATTGACTCCAATATCAGCCGAAAATAAAGAAACCCTCAAACCAAATAGCGCGATCGATGAAAAGAACCAAGATGTGTTGTCACCGCTCTTGGCAAATGACGGAGTTTATATGGAACAACCCGAAATAGGAAACCGGGCCTATTTGACGTATCGATTTGAGAATTATAACCCCAACAAAACCTATTCTACTTTTCTGCACAGCCGGGGATATTATGAACCTATCCGAGAATTCACAGGCAAGGCAGATTGGAAGTTTCTGACTCAGTTTAGAAACGATGGAATGCTGCCGGCCTACAGTTTACAACGGTTTCTAGAAATAAGCCAAAGTCAGCACCTAACCGATCAATCTTCCAAGAAAAAGTCGTTGAAAGCATTAAAAAAACAAAATTAAAATGAAAGCTTCTCCAAAATGGCTAATTCAATAAGCAGTTCAAGACCTTCCCATTTAGTCCAAATCGCCTTAAGGATATGGGTAAAGATTCACATCGGCTTGCTGGCTTTCAAGGTCTATCGATCAATAAAAAAGGTAAAATTGGTTTTTACTGAAATAATGAAAATGGACCGTAAAGTTTCAGGAGGAAAAGGAAAATATGCGGTGAAAAACGGAAAATATTGGATCGGAATTTATCTACCTGAATTCCCTTCCAAAAACTTTGACCGGTATGTTCTTACGGAGATGAATAAGTTCATGCCGCACACATTTCCCATAAACAGCTACCAACAGGTAAATTTTGCGATAACCACGAAATGTCCCATGCGTTGTGAGCATTGTTTTGAATGGGACAACTTAAACCTACATGAAACATTCGCGGTAGACCAACTAAAACAGGTTATTTCCAAACTTCAGGCAAAAGGGATGGCCCATGTATCACTAAGCGGAGGCGAGCCCATGGTCCGATTTAATGAGATGCTTGAATTGATACGCGAGGCAGATAAAAGTACTGATTTTTGGGTACTTACCTCTGGATTCAACCTCGATTTACCACGTGCCCAAAAACTCAAACAGGCAGGCGTCACCGGAGTAGTAGTCAGTTTGGATGATATTAACCCAGAAAAACACAACACGTTCAGACGACACAATCAGGCGTATCAGATGGCCACCATGGCTGCCCAAGCCACCAATCAGGCGGGATTGTTACTGGCTATATCCATTTGCGTATTACGTGAAAATGCCAACGCCTCCTTTTTGACGGCACATGCCGAAGCAGCCACTGCGATGGGTGCTGATTTTATTCAATGGTTGGAACCCAAAGCAGAAGGCAATTTCAGGGGAAAAGATGTTACCTTGACCTTTGAACAAATCAGCACCATGGAAAAGTTATTTGTACGCCTGAACAATGATGCGGAATACCGATATATTGCACCAATAATGTACCACGGCTATTATCAACGGAGGTTAGGTTGTCTTTCTGCGGGTAAGTCAAGCTTTTATATTGACAGTAGGGGCATGGTCCATTCCTGTCCATTCTGCCATTCCTCGGATTTCCATATTATGGACTGGCTCAACAATACGAACAGGAATGAGAAAAAAATCTCAGCATGTCCGACGTATTGAAGAAAGGACTGGCTCATTCTTAAAAAAAATTCCATATAATCAACCAAAATTCGGGATTTTCAGTGTCTCTCCATCCTTTAATGCGGATTGATGGGCGACGATTCCGGGAACTGTATAGGCCAGCGCTTCGCGAATATCTACCATAGGTCGTCTATTGCTTACAATAGCATCTATAAATTCGTGGGTGATAAAGGTATGGGAACCGTCGTGCCCACTGTTGTGGCGGAGCGTTTCCGGAAGCATGTCGGAATTCCACCAATCCGGCTGTTCGTACGCTTCCTTTTGTGCTTGCTTGTACAAAAATCCCGCATCATCTCTGCCGAGTTCTTCGGAACCATTTATCTTGATCTCCCCAAGGCCATTGGGGTCGTTTGCATACAGACTCATTTTACTTCCATGCCACTCACCACGTTCCGTCCCCATCAATGCGCCTCTCCAACAGATGGATATTCGACTGGCATTACCTTTATCTGTACGGAATAACGCCGTTTCATTCCAGAAGGGGTTGTTATAGGGATTCCCTTTCAACGCTTCACTTTGATCCCCCCACCCAAGGCAGCTAACACTCGTAAGGCGTTCTCCGGTAACAGAAATGGGGTAAGCGGTACAGTGGGTGGGATATAGCATCGGAGGAAGTCCAAATCGCCAGGTAGGTTTGCCACCTTCATAATACAACACCTCAAGACCCGGGTGGTGGTACTCCGCTTCCGTGCGAAAAATTTCACCAAATTCTCCTTTTTCGTGGAATTTCCTCGCAGAAATCACCACCTGATGAAAGGTGCTTGTCTCCGCCATCATGTAAGTGAGGCCAGAGGCTTTTACAGCCTGGGATAGCCTTTCGCTATCTTCCAAACTTAGCGCAGCCGGCACGGCACAAAGCACATGCTTTCCTGCGTCCAAGCAAGCAAGAACATGCGCTGCATGGTCAGGAGCCGGAGTAGCCACAAAAACTGCCTCCACCTTGGGATCTTTTAACAATTCAGCCAGTGACGAATAACTTTTCGCACATTGATACACTTCCATCAGCTTATCCCTTCTGTCCTTCCGAAGGTCACTTACTGCTTCCACGGTACAATTGGGATGCTCATGAAAATAAAAACTGGTACCAAACCTACCACCCACAATTCCCACACGGACCTTTCGGTCGGTTTTGGGCGGCCCTGCAAAAGCAAAGCGGGGATGAATCAAAAGGGAAGATCCTATAATTCCGGCAGTTTTTAAAAAGTGTCTTCGGGTAGTTTGGGTTTGGATGGGCATAGAGGTGAAAGGGATAAATGAAACGGTTAAAAATAAGGACAAATTTTATTATTTCTATTAAAATCAGTAATATTGATCAAGTTAGCTATGTTTAACGAAATCATGACTAATAAACCCTTAATCAACTTCCGATGACTCCCCCAATTGACCGCCGTAATTTCATCAAAGGTTCCACCGCACTCGTTGCCCTCACTGCATTTGGGGCAAGTGCAGCAACTGTTCTAACACCGGCTGAACCTTACCGCGTTGCGCTCATCGGAGCGGGATGGTATGGGAAAAGTGACTTGTTCCGCCTGATACAGGTAGCGTCTGTAGAGGTAGTTGCCCTGTGCGATCCAGATAGAAACATGTTAAAAGAAGCTGCGAAGTTGGTAAGTGAACGACAGAAGTCAGGCAAACTTCCCCAATTGTACGCCGATTACCGGAAATTATTGGCGGAACATACCCTTGACATTGTAGTGATCGGAAGCCCCGACCATTGGCATGCCTTACAGGCTATAGATGCACTCAAAGCGGGTGCCCATGTCTATGTACAAAAGCCGATCAGCGTAGATGTACTTGAAGGAGAAGCTATGGTAGCTGCCGCACGCAAATACAACAAAGTCGTGCAGGTGGGCACGCAACGCAAAAGCACCCCCCACCTCATCGAGGCCAAGAAGAAATTTGTAGACTCCGGCCTTTTGGGAAAAATATCCCATGTGGATATGTGCTGCTATTACCACATGCGGGCCAATGGTGATCCTGCGGTGGAGCCTGTCCCGGATTTTTTTGACTATGACATGTGGGCTGGACCGGCACCAAAAATCCCCTACACCGGGCTGCCACACAAAAGATGGTGGCGCACGATGATGGAATATGGCAACGGCATCACAGGAGATATGTGTGTACATATGTTTGACACTGTTCGTTGGATGCTGAATTTAGGATGGCCTAAGAGGATTACCGCGAACGGGGGAATCTATGTACAAAAAGGCGGAAGATCTACCATTGCGGATACCCAAACTGCCACCTTCGAATACGATGAACTTAACTGCGTCTGGCAGCACCGCTCTTGGGGTACACCGGCGGATCCGGAATATCCCTGGGCCTTTGTGCTGTACGGGGATAAAGGCACATTGAAAGGAAGTACTATGCGCTACGACTTTATTCCGCAGGGAGACGGGGAAAAAATTCACGGAGATGTGGTCTATGAGCGGGAAAAATACCCGGAAGACCTAACCGAAAAAGATATCGAACTAAATGCTGCCCCAGCGACAAGGCTCCATATGCTGGATTTCCTGAAAGCCATCGAAACCGGCGAACGGCCCGTAGCAGATATTGAAGAGGGTCATATTTCGACGGCAAGCTGCATCTTGGCCAATCTTTCTATGGAACTTGGGCGACCGCTGATTTATGATCCGGAAAAGCGCATTGTGGTCGGTGACCCGGAAGCTACAAAGCTGCTTAAAAGACCTTATCGGGGTGAATGGAAGCATCCGTATGGGGAGATGGGGTAAGAAAATCCAGAGGTTCTTTAGTATTCCAATGGAACGGGCATGCAACCTATTTCGAATTTGAAGGGAGTAAGCAATAGTAGGGTAGCAGATTTTTCACCCAATCATTGCTCTGCAGACATAATTAGATCCATTCTAGAAGGAACAACCGTATTAGCCACGCCTTACAGGTTACCGAACACCATAGATATGGACGCCGAAAGTTATACAGCGTAATTCACGCATCCTATGACCTTTCATAATAAACCACCTCTGCTTCTTCCACCCTCTTAAAACCACCATCTGCGCTGATAACGGGAAGACCTAAATAAATGGAAGTTCCTAAAATAATTCCGTCTGGCAATTTTAACCTGTATTTCTGCTTAAGTACGATAACCGCTTCTTTGATTTGGTCATTAATGTCAATGATTATACACTCGGCTAAAAATCCGCGAATTTCTTGTTGTTCTGCCAAAGTAATGTTACTGTAACCCAATAATTCAAGCTGGGTAATAAAAGAAACATATAGTTTCTTATTGAATAGGAGATTGGTAATTACCTCATCCCCAGATAGGAGATATAGAACTATATTTGTGTCCAATACAATGCTATTCCCATTCATCCCGCATTTTCTTTTGTATTTCCAATGGATCTTCTACGAGCTTGATTACTCCGCAATATTTACGGGTATCAACACCCTTTGTTTTTAAGGCTTTCTTCAGCTGCTTTGCAGCTTCCTTTTTATCGGATCCTTTTTTCACAATGGTGACCATACATTTTCATTTTCCCATAAATATACACATATCCCGGTTCTGTTACACTCATCGTGCCGACATTAAGGTAGTGGTGGCTGATATCGGAACCGTCTTTGGCGGTTTCCTTTGCGATTTTCTTGATGCGTGGATTTTTCAGGGAATACTCCCTGTCAAAAACCAGCATTGTTGTCTACTAAGCAAGCCATTGAAAATAGCATAAAAAGGATTTAAGATGTTGAAGGAAATTAGGAATAATAGGGTGTAGAGGATTCTAGACCATGCGAAAGTCTAGGAGGTGTACCTTCTTTTTCTTAGGATTAAACAATAAATCATAACCTGCTACTTTCCTCAATTTCTTATCCAGCGTCCATAGTAAGAGATCATTCTTCTGAACTGCCTTTACGATGACAGCATCAATCAATCCAACTCCATGATGGATGAAGTCAGATTTGTGGGAAAGTAAACCTGATTCAATAATCAGAAAAGGTTCATCCAAAGAAGTAACCATGGAAAAATACGCCAAGATGAGGTCAATTTCCCTTTTACCTCTTGCGCCCTGCAATAATTCCGTAATTATAAGTTCAAGGCCGAATACCTCTCCATTCTCAAGAAGCGTTTGACACGTATCAAAGAATTCAGGATTCCCTCTAAAATATTCAATCCAAATGGAAGTATCAAAAACTAAACCTTTCATTCCCGGTTTATCTTACGCAGTAGCTTAGCAGAATAGTTGAATTCCAATGGTTCTTTCAAAATAGCGGATCCAAGCTGTTTGATCTTTTGCGATCTAATGTAGGCAGTTAAGGCAACCTTTAACGTTTCCGTGATCGTTTTCGTCTTGGACATTGCCATCGCTTCGGATATCATTTCGTCAGGAATTATAGCTGTAACTTTCATGATTTAAGTTTTTTACAAACAAACGATAATATATCGTACTAGTTTTCCCCTAGGTGTAGTTTTCAATCCCTACAATCCAGCCCAAGCCTAAAACAGTCTTAAAGACTGTGAATTTACGGTTTGTCCTACCCTTCTATCCTTTCCAATTTGCAATTGGAAATGGAGGGAATTACCAAATAATCCACGGCTAGCAAACCATCTAATGTGTAGAGCATTCTACACCAATTCAGTGGTATAAAGTTGCCTTTACTTTGTGACAGATTTTTATGAAAAATGCCCTTACTTTGTTACAAAAAAACCAATAATTTACCCTTACTTTGTGTCTATTTAATAAAATATGGGCTTCAATAGACTGATATTCAGGCAGCTGGAAGATTGGAAAAACAATAAGGAGAGAAAACCTTTGATTATACGGGGTGCAAGGCAAGTAGGAAAGACTACTTTGGTGGAAGACTTTGCCAAAACTTACCCTTATTCTATACTCCTTAATTTAGAAAAACACGCCAACAAGGCCTTTTTTGAAGAGTTAAACGATGCGAAAAGTATCGTGGAAGCCCTTTTGCTGAATAATATTTTTGGATACTGGACTCATCAACTATACCATAGGCATTCAAAGCCAACTCCTTGGAATGGAAGATTTAAGCAGTGCGTATAAAGGAGCCTTGGTACCCCATTTGGTTGCTCAAGAGTGGATTTCAATGCAATCCATTTCAGACCAAAAACCTAACTTTTGGGTCCGTGAAAAGAAACAATCCAGTGCGGAAGTAGATCTGGTTTTTACCTTCCAAAACAAAGTTATTCCGATTGAAATCAAGTCCGGACCAACAGGTTCCCTCAGGTCCCTCCACCAACTCATCGAAGCAAGTGACCATCCTTTCGCCATGAGAATTTATGGTGGGGAATTCAAAATCGAAGAGACCAAGACCCTGAGAGGCAAACCTTATAGACTTTTAAATTTACCCTATTATTTGGGTACCTTAATCAAGGAGTATATGGAGTGGTTTGTTTTAGAGAATACTTAGGAACCACCCTGAATGAAAAATCCGCATCTCTCTAGAAAAAATTGCGTCAACGATCCAAATACAGAAACAGATGTCCAGGTTGGACTATGAATAAATTAAGGTATGGCATGACGAATGTTTTTATGCCCAACGAACTAACACTAGCTTTCTACACCCAAACGAACACAAACTGAATTATTTAAAATCCCTCGACGGAAACAATTCCCCCTGCGTGACTTTACGATCTGTGGAAGTCGGTACGCTTTGTTCCGCTTTTTTAGCTTCCAGCTTGAGTGTTTTTTCTACCGATCCAAGGTTCCGTGCCGGAGCATCCACCCTCAGCAGGCTGTTTAGGTTGTGGCAGGTGCGAACCACCACATGGATTACCTGCCCCTCTTTTTGAACCTTTCCGGATACCATCAGCAGCTTGGACTGTAAGATAACGGAGCGGTATTGCTCAAAGGTCTTGGCCCACACCACCAAATTGGCAAAGCCCGTCTCATCCTCAATAGTGATAAAAAGAACGCCCTTTGCCGTCCCGGGGCGTTGCCTTACCGTTATCAGCCCACTTACTTTGATAGCGGCACCGTCCTTTGCTTTTCCCAAAAGACCTACAGGAACAACACCCAGTTGATCCAACCGGTCACGCACAAAGGTAACGGGGTGGGATTTTAACGAAAGGGTAGTAGATGCGTAATCGCGCATCACGTGCTCCATCGCAGACACCTCGGGAAGTACCACCTCCTTCTCCGAAGGCGTTTCTTTTACCTGACCTTCGAAAACCCCAACAGGCCTCCCCTGCAAAGCCAGCACATCCCAAAGCGCCTGTCTGCGGTGAAGCCCCATAGACCGAAAGGCATCCGCATCTGCGAGGCGCTCCAACGCTGCCTTGGGCACCCCAACATTTATTAAATCGCTTACATGGACATAAGGTTTTAGCCGTTTGGCCACCAACTGCTCCATATCCTGCTGATTAAGTCCCTTTACATGCCGAAACCCCAATCTTAGGGCAAAATACTTCCCCGATTGTTCCTCAAAGATATTATCCCAATGGGAATGGTTAACATCTACAGGCCTTACTTCAACGTCATGTTTACGGGCGTCCGTCACGATCTGGGCTGGCTGGTAAAAGCCCATGGGTTGACTGTTCAGCAATGCTGCGGCAAAGACGTCCGGGTAATGGTATTTTAGCCAACAGGATACATAGACAAGCAAGGCAAAACTTGCCGCATGGCTTTCGGGAAACCCATAACTTCCAAATCCCTCCAGTTGCCGGAATACCCTCTTGGCAAATTCTTCCTCATATCCTCTCGCTACCATACCCCCCACTAATTTTTTTTCATACTGACTGACCAGCCCCTGTGCCTTGAAGGTGGCCATACTGCGCCTTAGTCCATCAGCTTCCGCAGGGGTGAAGCCCGCAGCTACAATGGCTATCTCCATGGCCTGCTCCTGAAATAAGGGCACACCGAGTGTTCTGCCCAGAATTTCTTCCAGTTCCTTGGAAGGATAAACGACCGGTTCGTCCCCTCTGCGCCTTTTCAGGTAAGGATGCACCATGTCTCCCTGTATTGGGCCCGGACGCACGATGGCCACCTCGATCACCAGATCGTAAAATTTTCTAGGCTGAAGACGGGGCAACATGGACATCTGTGCCCGGCTTTCTATCTGAAAAACCCCCAAGGTATCCGCTTGACAGATCATCTCATAAACCTCGGGATCATCCTGCGGTATATTGGCCAAGGTAAGATGAATCCCATAATGGTCTCGGACCATATCAAACGCCTTGCGGATACAGGTTAGCATACCCAACGCCAGCACATCCACCTTCAAAAATCCAAGCGCATCAATATCGTCTTTGTCCCATTCAATACAGGTACGGTTCTCCATTCGGGCATGAAGAACGGGACATAGGTTGGCAAGCTTGTCCCGTGTAATCACAAACCCTCCCGTATGCTGCCCAAGCTGTCGCGGAAAACCTATGTATTGCCTGGTAAGCCGTAGCGTTTTCCGTAGATGCGGATCGGCTGGATTAAACCCATGCGAGGAAACCTGATCTCCTTCCAGCCACTCCTCGGTGAGTTCATGGCCAGACTTGGCTAGCCTATCCACTGCATCGAGGGACATCCCCATAGCTTTACCCACATCCCTGACCGCTCCTTTCCAATGTACCTGTGTGACGGTGGCCACAATACCTGCCCTGTCCCTGCTATACTTTTCATAAATATACTGCATCACTTCTTCCCTGCGCTCGTGCTCAAAGTCCACATCTATATCGGGAGGTTCATTGCGGGCATCAGACATAAAGCGGGCAAAAAGCAACTTAAACTTAGATGGGTCTACAGAAGTGATTCCCAAGCAATAACAGACTACTGAATTGGCTGCTGATCCACGCCCTTGGCAGAGAATGCCACGCTCACGGGCAAACCGCACCAGGTCATGTACCGTCAGAAAATAAGAAGCATAGGCCTTTCGGGCAATAAATTCTAGCTCGTGAACAATGGTTTCATAAATGGATTGGGGAATAACTCCGCCAAAGGCCGTTCTTGCCCCCTCCCATGTCAGCAACTCCAATTCTTCTTGGGGACTACGACCTCCGCTAGTGATTTCTTCGGGGTATTGATACGTAAGCTGATCCAGAGAAAACTGACAGGATTCCGCCACCTCCATCGTCCGGCTGAGGGCAGCTGGGTATTCCCGAAACAACCGGTACATCTCCTCCCTAGGTTTTAGATACCGCTCGGCATTTGGGTGTAAGCGATACCCCGCACTTTCCACGGTGCACTTCTCCCGGATACAGGTAAGTACATCCTGAAGTGCCCTCCTTCCCTTGGCATGGTAATGCACATCATTTACAGCTACCAATGGAATACCGAATTTTTCTTCCGCTCTCACCAATCGATACATCCTTTTATGATCGCTGTCCCGGTAATAAAAAGCTGCTGCCAAATACAGCCTGTCACCAAGGGCTTCTTTATATTCCCTCAAAGCAATATAAAAAGTGGGATCAAAATCAAATGCTGCATCCAATCCCACAGGGGGAACTATCATCCAAGAGAGGCCCCGAGCATGTTCGTAAACATCAGACTTATAGAGGTGGCATACTCCCTTCTCTGCCCGAAGGTTTCCCATCGTAAGCAATGAAGACAAGCGCCCATATGCCTCTTGGTCTTGTGGATAGGCAAGCAGACTGGGCCCATCCAAAAGATCTACCCTACAGGCAGGAATAAAGCGCTGTCCAGCCTCCTTGGCCGCGGTATGTGCCCGCACAATCCCCGCCAAGGTGTTTCTATCGGTCACGGCTATGGCACCATAACCCAACTGAATGGACCGCCATATCATTTCCTCAGGATGTGACCCTCCCCGCAGAAAGGTGAAGTTGGTCGTTACCTGAAGTTCCGCATATTCTTTGGTTTTCATCTTTTTTGTCTACAAATACTTGATTTCCACTTATGGGAAAAATCCGTGCAAAAACCACCTGGGTTGCCCATTGCCATACAGTCCCAAGCGAAAGAGCCAATACCTTGCTCCGGATGTATCCTCTACACAATAGTAATCCCTGGGCGGACCTGTTTCAAGCCACCACTCCTGTTCTATCCGCTCCGGACCGTCCGCCTTAGCTACCCGGAAGACATTGCCTCGATGCCTAAAATGAAGGGGGGGATAATCCGGCAGGGGTACCATCACGTCTATGGGTTCAGGTTCCGGTAGCAGATGCAGGGGGCGATGCCTTTCCGGCCAAGGGGTAGTGGGTTCTTCATCCAAGGATTGTGCCGCCCGTATGGAACGTTCC
>WGNT01000145.1 GCA_016124425.1 Cytophagales bacterium | reverse complement strand
CTTTCCCATGGTGACTTAGAGGATGCATTAAAGGAGAGTTTTGATCGTGTTACGATTTACAGAACGCTCAAAACCTTTTTGGACAACGATCTTATACATAAAGTTCTCGACGACAGCGGCACGACAAAATACGCACTTTGTACCCATAAGCATGACGAGCCACACCATGACCACGAGCACGTGCATTTTAAATGCGAGGTCTGTGGAAATACGAATTGTATACAGGAACTAAACCTTCCAAAAATTTCCCTTCCCGAAGGCTACATTGGAAAAGAGGCAAGTCTTTTAATCTTGGGCGTGTGCAAAAATTGTAGTTAAACCTCTAAAGGAGAAGTTTTGGCGGGTTTGCAGGTATCGTCCGACGGCCAAATAATGCCCGGTGGGAGATCTATCTTCGGAGGAGTCTGATCTTCTACGCCACCGTCACCATCATCATCATTGTTATTTCGGTTTTTGTCGATCCGAGCTTTGGTAAGGGTAGCCACGAAATAAATTAAAACTACGTAAGCTACGCCAACCAAAATTAAATCTATCACTAAGCTACTCATAGACGATTTATTTATAGGCTTTAATATACAGTATTAATTTTAACAAGTCAATATAATAAACGTTATACTTTACCATGTTGTTAAAAATACTTTAAAAATAGTCCACATCAACCGTTTTCATTTGCTATGTATCGAATCTGGTGGGATATTTGCAGACAAAATACGCCGTACTAATGATTGTAAAAACTAAAAAATACCAGTTGCCAACAGGCACTTATATTAAACTTGGGTTAAAAAACATATTAAAGGAACAATGGTGGGTAGCGCTTATCGCAGTTGCTATTTGCCTAGGGTATCTTTGGATCCCATCTTGGTGGTGGATCAGCATGGCCTTGTTGGCTTATGCACTTTACTGGTTGTTTTGGGTCATTCAGTTTGCAGGGGTAACACAAATGGAACAGAACAAGATTATGTTCAATAAAATGTCTTATGAGATAGACTCCCGGCAAATCCTCATGAAAGTTAATGCCCGGGAAGGTATGCCAATTAAGTGGGACATGATAAAAAAAGCGGCTATGAAAAAAGAGGCCTTTTTGTTTACCATGTCGAAGGCCCAGTTTATCTACCTGCCATTTAAATCATTTAATTCAGAAAACGAGATCCGTTTTGTGGAGACCGTTCTTCGACGAAAAGGATTTTTGGAAAAAAAGCCCGAGCAAGTAACCGTCGCACAAAAATAAAATACCTTCCGGAAAATCCCCACTCGCAATTAGATGGGCATTCTCCGGAAGGTTTTTTATTAGTATAGAACCTACATCCTACATAAAGCTATCGGCCTTTCTATAGGCCGCGATCAGCGATTCCTCTCCGTCCTTCCCTGGAAGCGCATTGCCATGTTCCATACCCGAGATACCCCTGTATCCTTTTTCATGTAGGTATTTAAAGACATTGAGGTAATTTATCTCGCCAGTGCCAGGTTCCTTTCTTCCCGGATTGTCACCTATCTGAATATAGGCTATCTCATCCCAGCAATGGTTCATCATGGTAATCAGATTCCCTTCGTTCTTCTGCATGTGGTATATATCGTACAGGATCTTGCAGGAAGGGCTATTTACTCCCTTGCAAATCATATAGGTTTGGGCTGAAGTTCGCAAATACAGATTTGGCGTATCACTTAGGGGTTCCAGTACCATAATCAATCCATGGGGCTCTAGGATCTCCGCACCTTTTCGAAGGGTTTCAATCACATTTGCTGTCTGTACATCTAGCGGCAACCTCCTATCAAAGTCACCGGGAACTACAGTGATCCATTTCGCGTTTACGCGCTTTGCTACCTCCACTGCTCTCCGGCAGCCGTTTAAGAAAATGTCGGTATTTTCTTGAGAACCGGAAGCGAAAGTATTCGCCCCGTTGCCTCCCTTATCAAGCACGAATACGCCCATATCCATACCAAGCTTTGCCATACGGGCAGCAATTTTTTCCTGCATGTCCACAGGTCTGCCCATCATCCCATTATCTTCCAAACTACGAAATCCCCGCTCGTACATAAAGTCCAATTGGTCGAGCAGGTCGTCTCCGGCAGAATTCTTAAACATCCCGAAATGAGGGGCATAATTTAAGTTGAACGTCTTATCAGCCAAAGACGTTGGTACTGCGTTGGCTGGTACCACTGCCGCTCCAGTCAGTCCTACGGCTGTACCGAGAGACAGGTTCTTTATGAATCTTCTTCTTTCCATGTATTTTTTCATAGAAGCGTTTAAACTACTTTACTCTGACCAGGTACGGCATATGCATAAAATCCCTCGTTATTCGGCACATTTTTGGGCATTGCATCCCAAGCGAGTCGATCCGGCTTTAAGTCTATGTCCGAGTTGATGGCATCCTCCCAAGTAACTACTTTTCCGGAGTACGTCGCAAATCGTCCAAGAATGGAGGTCATGGTGCTTTTAGCACCATTTTCAGCATCGGCAAATTTGTATTCCCCTTTTGAAACGGCAGCGAATAATTCATTGTGCTCCTTTTGATAGGGATTGATATTTCCTTCACCGTTATGATTATACATTTCAGATCCTCTGTAGCTTGATAACCTGCCCACATGACCTGCATTCATGTATGCCTTTCCGTTGGTGCCTTGGAAACTCTCATCCACCCGGTTTGCCGCTCCCGGGAAATGGCGGCATTCACTGTGAATCACAGTGCCGTCCTCATAAGTAAAGAGTACCACATGATGGTCAAAGATCTCACCGTGGTCTTTTCCTTTTCGTACAGTTCGGCCACCTGTTCCCTCTGCCTTAACAGGATAGCCGTTTTTCACCCAGTTTGCTACGTCTAGATTATGGACGTGCTGCTCTACAATATGGTCACC
This sequence comes from Cytophagales bacterium, assembly GCA_016124425.1. Classification (GTDB taxonomy): domain Bacteria; phylum Bacteroidota; class Bacteroidia; order Cytophagales; family Cyclobacteriaceae; genus Lunatibacter. The sequence continues at coordinate 12,621 of WGNT01000145.1, read as the reverse complement.
ACATAGCCAGTTAAAGTAATACCAATTCCGCATTTGGTATTCCATCTCCGTCTGCCCGGGCTGTCGTTCACGTACCCAAACTCCTCCGTCATTCCAGAATACCTGACCTCCTATTACATCGCCGATCTGCCCATCGTGGATGCGCTTGATGGTCTCAATATAGTTATCCTGATAGTGTCTCTGTAATCCAACCACCACGTTTAACTTTTTGGCTTTTGCCTCCTCGGCCGCAGCTAGCACCCTACGTATGCCTACTGCATCAGTAGCGACAGGCTTCTCCATGAAAATTTGCTTATTTTGCCGAACCGCCTCTTCAAAGTGATCAGGACGAAAACCTGGAGGCGCTGCCAAAATGACCACGTCTGCTTCTTTCATCACCTCTTTGTATCCGTCAAAGCCGGCAAGTTTTTTGCCATCTGGGACAACCACTTTATCTGGTCCGAATTTCTTCAATATACGGTCATACGATTGCTCGAGTCTGTCTTGAAAGGCATCGGCCATGCCGACGAGCTGTATGTTGTGACCTGTCTCAAACGCTTGAAAAACCGCTCCCGTACCCCGGCCACCGCAACCTACAACGGCTATTTTGATGACGTCATTTCCAGCTGCGTAAGCACCAGGAAGGGAAAATGGGCTTAATAATGCCCCTCCTGTAAGGATAGCGGAGGTCTTTATAAAATCCCTCCTTTGGTTATTTTTGTTCATTTCCATTGGTATATTAGTTTATGTTAATAATCTTCTTGAGGCGGTGTTCCGAAATAGGTAGCTATTTCTTCAGGACTGGGTGGCGTTACCGGACGTACTACCCGTAATCCCAAAAACGGAGCTTCCGGAAACCACCATTGACTTTTCGGGATTTGGGGATCAATTCGTTTCCAGGTTGGGGTGCTTGCTATACGCTTTGCTGACCTTAAGTCTGCCTCTGGGCTAGCATAACTTCCCCCCCGAATTACTTTTGGATAAAGTTCTTCATCGACAAGCTTCGGATTTTTAGTTCCTTTAGATTCCCGCTGCTTATAGGTATTGGGATGGTAGTGATCGACGGTCCATTCCTGTACGTTTCCCAAAATATCATATAGTCCCCATGGATTCGGTTTCTTTTTTCCGACTTCTTGCGTACTACCTTGGCTGTTTGCAGCATACCAAGCGTAGTCACCTAACGCGGCAGGCGAATCTCCGAAGAAATATTCCGAGGTTGAACCGGCCCTACTAGCATATTCCCACTCCGCCTCTGTGGGTAGTCTATAGAAAATGCCTGTCTTTAGATATAGCCATCTGCAGTATTGAATGGCGCCGTATTGGGTCATTCCAATGGCGGGCTTGCCCTCCTTCCCCATGCCAAAAGTCATATCCAAATAAGGAATAGATGGCCTACTCAACCCATCCACTTCCGGCGTAAGTGGGGCCTCGCTAATGGAAGACTCAAAGTTCTTGTCCAAAAATACTTCAAACAGATCCCAAGTCACTTCATGTGAACCCATCCAAAATGGATCTATTGTCACTTCATGTTGTGGCATTTCATCCGGTTGGGCAGATGGGCTGCCAGCTGCAGAACCCATTTTGAACGTACCACCCTGTATCGGCACCATGTCAAAGGACAGGGTTGTATTTGGAATGGTTTGGGTATAGGGGGTGAACTCACTTTTGGACTGAAAGGAAGTAAACCACGCAAGCGGGGTAAGCATGAGAACAGCAAGCGCCAGCTTTGTACTAAACTTTAACATGGAGAGAATGTAATTCTTTGGTTTGTTTGCCTTTGACCTGCTTTCAGATTTCGGCATTGCTATTGAAATTCAAGGAGGGGAAATTACTGCTATTTTTTAACAATTGAAAATCCTTTTCCAGCAGCAGGTTCCCCGCCGTACGAAATGTCTCAAATCTATGCCAAACCAATCGGGATTTTTCGCGGCTAGGCGGAGCAAAAGGAAAAAAAGTGTCATTTAGGCACGAAATGCCGTGCAGAAAACACTAACCTTAAGACGGATTTAAGGAAAAAAGATATATTGTTGATCGGTAGCTATTTCTGCAATTCCCTTAAATACTTTCCAGTATGATTTCCTGAGACCTCCATCAGCCCTTCCGGAGTGCCTTCATAGGTTACCTGACCTCCCTTTTCTCCACCCTCAGGACCCAAATCGATTACCCAGTCGGCTGATTTTATGACTTCAGTGTTGTGTTCTATGATTACTACCGAATGACCTTGATCAATCAAGGCGTTGATGGAATGCAGCAACTTCCGGATATCATGAAAATGCAGTCCGGTAGTGGGCTCATCAAAAATAAAAAGAATATGCTCCTTGCTTTTGGATTCACTCTTCCCCAAAAAGGACGCCAATTTAACACGCTGTGCCTCGCCTCCACTTAACGTATTGGAGGATTGGCCCATTCCAATATAGCCCAACCCCACTTCTTGCAGCGGCTGCAACTTGTTTATTATCCCAGACTTATCGGCAAAGAACGCCATGGCTTCGTCAATGGTCATATCCAATATATCCGCGATATCCTTATCCCGGTATTTTACCTCCAATATCTCATGCTTAAACCGCTTTCCTTTACAGGATTCACAAGTCAGGTAGATGTCAGCCATGAACTGCATCTCTATTTTCTGAGTACCTTCTCCCTGGCACGCCTCACAGCGGCCACCATCAACGTTGAAACTAAAAAACGCTGGTTTATAACTACGCTGTTTTGCAATGGGTTGATCTGAATAAAGTGTTCGTATCGCATCGTATGCTTTCACATAGGTGACGGGATTCGACCGGGATGATTTGCCTATTGGATTCTGATCCACAAACTCCACGCGATTTACCTGTTTAACGTCGCCGTCAAGTTTGTCAAACTTTCCCGATTCATCCAATACTGTACCGAGCATCTTCCCGATTGCCGGGTAAAGAACCTTCTTAATTAACGTCGATTTGCCGGACCCGCTTACCCCTGTGACCACCGTTAGGACTTCCAGCGGGATTTTAACGCTCAAGTTTTTCAGGTTATTCTCGCGTGCGCCCTTTATCCAAAGACTGTTTCTCCATTTTCTGTTATCGGTTTTTTCGCTTATACTTTCTTCGCCCTTTAGGTATTTGGCGGTATAAGTGGATCCGTCTTCCAGCAGCTCAGCCAAGTCGCCTTGAAACATCAGATTTCCTCCATTCACTCCCGCCTCTGGACCGATATCGATCACCTGATCGGCCGCCCGAATGATTTTTTCTTCATGCTCGACTACTATTACCGTATTTCCCAAATCGCGAAGTGACTTCAGGACTTCTATCAGGCGGTCGGTATCACGGGGATGAAGACCAATGCTAGGCTCATCCAGGATGTACATGGAGCCCACCAAGGCGCTGCCTAGAGATGTAGCTAGACGGATACGCTGGTATTCTCCGCCTGAGAGCGAGGACGTGAGTCTGTTCAAATTAAGGTAACCCAAACCTACCCTTGCCATATACTCCAAGCGGTTAATGATTTCTTTGAGGAGCCTGTCAGCTACCTTGGCCTCAGAGGCCGTTAGGGTAAGGGTTCTGAAAAATTCTAATGACGTTTCGATGGGCATCAGGACGACGTCCGTAATCGACGTGTTGGCCAATTTCACATAAGAAGCATCCTTTCGAATGCGGGTTCCCCTACAATCTGGACAGGTGGTACGGCCCCTAAAGCGGGACAACATGACGCGGTATTGAATTTTGTGCAACTTGCTCTCCAAGTAAGCAAAAAAAGCATTGATCCCCTTGAAATAACTGTTGCCAATCCAAAGAAGCTCCTTTTCTGAATCCGATAGGTCTTCGTACGCTCGGTGAATCGGAAAATCAAAGCGGATACCGTTCTTTAATAATGGCTCGAGCCATTTCCGCGTAGTCTCACCGCGCCAGGGAGCAATAGCACCTTCATACACCGACAAACTCTTATCGGGAATAACCAGGTCGGGATCTATACCCAGCACATTGCCAAAACCCTCGCAGGTACGGCAGGCTCCGTATGGATTATTAAAGCTAAACAAATTAACCGACGGAAGCTCAAAGGTGATTCCGTCTAATTCAAAGCGATCGCTGAATACCTTCCGCTCTCGCCCGGGGATAAACACGATGCACTCGCCGTGACCCTCAAAAAAAGCCGTCTGAACGCTATCCGCGATCCGGTACTGATTATCTTCATCGTCTTTTTTGACAACGACCCGATCGATAAGGATTTCGTAGTTCCCGTCAGGTATTGAGGCGGTTTTTACCAAATCTTCTACATAGAAGGCTTCCCCGTCGATTAGAATTCTTGTATATCCCTTCTGTAACAGTATATCAAGCTCTTTAGCTACCGTTCTATCGGAGGCTACCTGAAGGGGGCAGCTGATTACCACTTTTTCCTCTTCATCAAAGCTGTGGATAAAATCTACAACGTCGGTTACAGCATGGTGCTTGACTTCATCCCCGCTAATAGGGGATATGGTTTTGCCAACGCGACTATATAAAAGCTTAAGGTAGTCGTATATTTCAGTCGTAGTCCCAACAGTTGATCTGGGATTCTTCGTCGTTACCTTTTGCTGTATGGCAATTGCCGGTGAAATTCCTTTAATGTATTCTACATCAGGCTTTTCCATCCTTCCCAGAAACTGCCGGGCATATGAACTGAGACTTTCTACGTACATCCGTTGCCCCTCGGCAAAAAGCGTATCGAAAGCCAAAGAGGATTTTCCAGAACCTGAAAGGCCGGTGATCACCACCAGTTTATTTCTCGGAATAGCTATGCTTAGGCTTTTCAGATTGTTAACCCGAGCATTTTTGATAATGATGAACTTTTTGGTATCCAGATTTTCCAGCGTGGAATTGTCTATTGTTGCTGTCTCTCCCATAACTCGCAAAGATACCAACTCAACCCCGTAAATGAGAATTTGTTGCTAAAAAATCGATAACTAGGGATTTCGACTGTTGAAGTTGAACTGTTTACCCAGGACCAGGAGATGTATTCCACCGGGACAGTTCTGCGCACTATTTTGCGGATTAGAATTACCGCACTAAATCCGTTCGATTGGAGCACGCGCAATAGACTACTCCGTCACCCCCGCTTTGGGGCGGGTAGCTCCATTAATTGTCCTATTCTCACTATCCCCATTATTTCGCTTGAAGCTGTATATCAGCCCGAAGCCAACAGGGATGAAATAGTACAGGCCGCCAAATTCGGCAGCCTGTATCAAAATTAGGGTTTGCTTAGTTACTTATTTCTTTACGATCTTATGTGAGACCCTTGATGACTTGGTTACAACAGTGATCACATATTGTCCATCATGTTGGTTGGAAAGGTCCAACTCGTAGAGATGCTGGCCTACCGAGTCAAAAGCTGCACGGTAATTTACGTTTCCGCTAAAGCTGCTTACTTGCAACAAAAGTACCTCATCCTCTGAATAGAACCGTACCCGATCAACGGTTGGATTTGGATAGGGCATCATTTTCTTTTGAAAAGAAGGATTATCTATTCTAATTGTTTCTGAATAATCCATGGTACCATCTATATCAACCTGCTTTACACGGTAGAACGAGCGCTCTTGCTTGAATGAATCGTCAACAACCTGATAGATGGTTGCCTGAGTGCTGAAACCTTGGGCGGCTATGGCTTCTCCTATCGGGAACCATTCTAGGCCGTCATATGAACGCTCAATAATAAAGTGGCTGGTATACTTTTCTTGTAATGTTTCCCAGGTCAAGCAGTTGTTTTCACCACAGGACATTCCCAAAATTTGACCCCATTCCACAGGGAGAGCGGTGCTTGTAAAATCGTAATCGAATGTTATCCGTTGATTTCCTCCCAGTTCATAATACTCAAGAATTAATTCAATTTGACCGGCTTCAATAACATCGTACTCGATAATATCGGGGGACGGCTTTGGCCCACTTGATTTAGTCCACTCATTTATTGACGTAAGGATTCCATTCAAGTATAATCTGTATCCATCATCCCCGTTAACTCTAAATTGATACGTACCTGGTTGGACGTCCATACGCATTTTATAGCGAACCGTCTTGTTGTCAAAGATAACCGAACAGCCATGTTCTGGAGAATAAAAAATTGGAGAAGAGGGACCGATGTATCCACCGAATCGTTGGTCAAATATGATGCTTTCAGTATCTCTTCCCAGATAATTGGCGCTTGAAAAGGTTCTTGCCCCATTATAGATATGGCCTATCCACTGATTATCACCAAATTCTTGCTGGTCTAGGTTTTCGATCGCTTCCAAGTTTATTTGAAGCACGTTTGAAAAAACATCAACTTCCGTAACTGTTCCATCATCATTTACAATTTGATTAGTAGCACCTCTTCGAAAGTACCTCGTACCTGTCCAACTTTCCGGGTCTCCCACCACATAGGCAGGAATATCGTAGGTAGTACTGTTCGCTGCGGGAATGTCTATCCAAGTTGTTGCTCCGCTGTTTGTTAAAGCATATTGCCATTGGTAAGTTGAACCAACACCGCTTTCAAATACCGCAGGGGACGTTGACTGAAATGCCGGTGGATTTGGGTTGATTCCGCAGTAAGATGCTATTCCCGTAGAAGTGGAGGCGATTTTTACTTCTCCCGGACCGAAATAAAGATCAAATTCAAAACTCAATCTACTAATCAGGCTTTTTTCATAATAATTAAGCTGAATATACACTACTTCACCGCCTTCAAATTCAACATAGTAGTTTCTTATGTTATCTTCATAAACGAAATTGAAAACACCATCGAAATTTGGGCTAGCTGGATCTTTAAACCAATTATTATGGATCAAAGGGTTTCCGTTCAAATCAAGATATAGATCATTGGGGTTCGCATTCCTATATACTCTAAAAAATGATCCATCATCACTCCCAATCCGAATCCTGTAAATACCTGGGCTAGGAACAATGTATCTACTTCTCATTAATACTCCAAAATCCTCAAGAACCGTCTCACATCCGTCGGACGTAGTTGGTGTAAGCCCTGTTTGAAACATATTCATATCATCCCCAGCTAGAGAGTAATCAGAAAATTCTGTATCAAAATTTAGCCCCGTAGTTGGAAGGAAATGATTGTTATCCCGAATTAAGTAACCTTTATATTTACGAAAAGCCTGAGCACCTGCAGCTACAAAATCTCTATGAGTATCACCGGAAGGGTTGTAGTTACTGTCAAGCTGGAAAACAAAGCCGTTCCACGCGTTAACGGGGAAACCAGCCCAACCGTTTCTCCATGGATGGGTAAACGTCTCCGGCAGTGTGTTTTCACATGCTAACTGACCAAAGGAATTGGCCCCAGTCCAGATCAACAAAACAACAAGAAGTATTAATCTCGATAACTTTTTTTCTTTCCGTTCCACAACTACCTCCTCTAAAAGTTTACTATTCGAAATACGTTTTAAATATTATCAATAGCAAAAATATGACGTTGAAACGAAACTTCCAAAAAATTAAACGGCTATTTACATTAAATATCAAAAAATATGCATTTTGAATAGTCTATTTTGGTGAATGTGTCTTTTTAGCCGCTATTTTCTCGAGCAGCCAGTCGTGTATTCGCATAAACTGACGCCACTTCGGATACTGCCGAAAATCTTCCACTTGCTGCGCTTCGTGAAAAAACTGCTCGGCCAGTCGCAAGTCACCGCTTCTGAATGCGCGGAACGCATGCCTAAGCCCCACCAAGGCCCGTACCCTCTCCAGTTCTTCCTCAATAGCATCGGAAAGGGTACGTTGTAAACTGAATACCAAGCTGTCTGCACTAACCTTTACGCTTTCCATGGCAATTTTTGAACGCAATACCATTCCTTCCAAGCTAGTGCACCTGCTTAACGCAACATATACCTGTCCAGCCTCAAAGGACCTACCAATATCAAGAATACAGCGCTCAAACGTGAGGCCCTGACTCTTGTGTACAGTTATGGCCCAAGCGAGCTTTAACGGGAACTGTACGAAAGATCCCACCACCTCGGATTCCACCCGCTCCTTCGCCTCGTCGTACCTGAATTCCACATTTTCCCACACTTCCCTATGAACTTCATATTGGAATCCCCTGATATCTTCTACTTGAATGACACTATTATCTAACTTGACTACCTTCCCGAGCATCCCATTGTAAAATTTAGCCTCAGGATTATTGCGCATAAAAATAACTTGGGCGCCGACCTTTAAGGTCAGGTCCATGGGGTCAAAGGGCGCCATATTTGGCGGAAAATCATCGGTTAACTCGGCTTTATAAACTACTGGCTCTCCAGGCAGCTCGGAGAGTTTGCGGCTATTAACTTCTAGTATGGATTGGTTATGTGTACCTAAAAGTATATATCCTTTGTCAAGTAGGCCGAAATCGTAGGCATCACAGGTCCCATTCAACAAGTCTAAATCTTCAGACGTATGATTGCCTTCCCGGATACGGTTAAGCAGCTCTTTAAACCGAAAATCCTTTTGCCTGTAAATTTTCTCTAGTTCCAGGTGAAAAGGATGAAGTTGTTGAAAGGCGTGAGAACTGAAAAAAAAGCGGCTTTGATAAAATCGCGACAGCAATTCCCAATCCTGATCACGCACAATGGGCGGCAGCTGGAAAGGATCCCCAATAAGTATCAGCTGAACACCACCAAAAGGCGTGTGCATTTTTCGGCGAAAGACACGTAAGATCTGGTCAATCACGTCCAATAGCTCAACCCGAACCATGGAGATCTCGTCGATGATGAGCACGTCTAATTTTCTAATGACGTCCATCCGGCTTTTGGTATACTGAAAAGTGGAAAAAATTGATTCCTTTTTATTTCTCGAACTTGGCTGGAGGCGTGCGTCTCCCGGAAGATAAAGCTGGCGAGGATCGATCCGGAAAAACGAATGGATGGTCCTTCCTTTTGCATTAATTGCGGCAACGCCGGTTGGTGCTACAGTTACGATATTCTTTTGCTGGTTCAATCTGACAAACGTGTGCAGAAAGGTAGTTTTTCCAGTACCTGCTCTTCCTGTCAAAAACATTGATCTATCAGAATAAAGCGCAATTTCCAACGCCTGAATAAACACCACATTGGAACTATCCAATCCGTGCCGTTCGAATTCACTTTTTAAAAAGTCCTTTAGGAATGACATACTACCAAGTGGGTTAAATCTCCGAACAATGCTGGGACGCCTTTGAATTTCGGTTAAGGAAATGGGATAAAGTCAGGATCATCGGCTAAATTACAATTAAAATACGTATAATTGTAGTTGCTTTACCAAAGCACCTTAAATCCGACGGACGTTTTTTTCTTATGGCAGTACTAATTGCACTGAAATGGATCTTGGGTTCTGTATCCCTAATCTCTTCGCTAGCTTCTTTAATCCGTCGGGATGAGTGGTGGGTAAGGGTGTTTGATTTCCCCCGAATCCAGATCTTGGGCATTCATATCTTAGCGGCAATTTTTTTATTTACGTCCGGAATATCCTTTTCACTTCTGGACATGGTTTTTTTGGCTTCCTTGATTGCATCATTTGTCTATCAGTTTTACAATGTATTTCCCTACACGTTGCTCTCACGCAAAGAAGTTGCTGCTCATAAAGGAGACCCTAATGAACAAGAAATTTCGCTGATTGTAAGCAACGTCTACACGCCAAATCGGCAAGTGGATAAATTGATACGTTTAGTTCGTCAATATACTCCGGACTTGTTACTCACGCTTGAATCGGATGGTTGGTGGGAAAAGCAGTTGGAAACGCTTGAATCGGATTATCCCCACACCGTAAAAATACCGCTTGACAATCTTTACGGGATGCATCTTTATTCAAAGCACGAATTACATGAAGCTAAGGTATTGTATCTTGTAGAAGAAGACATACCTTCTATACATGCCCACTTGGTGCTTCCTTCCGGACAGAAAATTCAAATTCACTGTTTGCATCCTGAACCCCCTAGTCCCACGGAAAGTGATACCTCGACCAGTCGAGACGCCGAACTCCTGATAGTCGGGAAGAATGCAAAAGATGATTCCCTTCCCGTGTTGGTGTTTGGGGATTTAAATGACGTGGCGTGGTCCCGAACCACCCGGCTGTTTCGGAAAATAAGTGGCCTGTTAGATCCTAGGATCGGAAGAGGTTCTTTTAATACGTTTCACGCTAACTACCGCTTCCTTCGTTGGCCATTAGATCATATTTTCGTGTCCAAACATTTCAAACTGCGCACTTTAAAGGTTCTCCCCTCTATCGGCTCTGACCATTTCCCCGTTTTTAGTCATTTTTACCTGATGCCAAGTCCTTCCTCGGAAAACGAATCGGTTACTGAAAAAGCCGACAAAGAAGAAAAGTCCTACGCTGACGACAAAATCGATAAGGCTACACCAAAAATTGTTAGCATCTAATACTCTTTCAGGCTACAGCGGGATGTATTGACTAAGGTAGTTTCTTGCGGTAAGAATTGCTTTTTGTACATCTTCGGGCGACTTTTCAAATGCCTTATCTTCTACTTCTATGCAGCAGGGACCCCTATACCCCACATCCGTCAACGCCGCTACAAACTGACCCCAGTTTACATCTCCCAAACCCGGAATTTTCGGCGAATGATATTCCAGCGGATTTGCCAAAATGCCAACGCGGTTAAGCTTTTCCTTATATACTTTTACGTCTTTCAAATGGATATGGTGCAGCCGGTCTTTATAGTCGTAAATCGGCTGAATAGGATCCATCTGCATCCATACCGGGTGGGATGGGTCATAGTTTAATCCAAAGTTTTTGTCCGGAATAATAGAAAAAAGCTCATCCCAAACCGCTGGAGAAATAGCCAGGTTCTTTCCTCCAGGCCATTCGTCGTTGGTAAAAAACATGGGGCAATTTTCGATCGCAACGTTGACGCCAAGATCTCCAGCGTATTTCACGATATCAGGAAAATGTACCGCGAACAATCGGAGGTTATCTGTAATATTTAAGGATGGATTTCTGCCTATGAACGTATTCACTACCGGAATTTCTAGCTTGGCGGCGGCGGCAATCACTTTTTTTATGTGGGAGCGAGCGTGTTCAGCTTTTTCTTTTTCCGGATCCAATGGGTTGGGATAATAGCCCAATCCTGATATGCGAACGTTTTTTTCTTCCTGATAGTGTTGAATGTGATCGATGCTTGCCTCGTCTAAGGTTCCCACATCCACGTGGGTAACTCCCGCATACCGACGTTCGGCCTTTCCTTTTGGCCAACACATCATCTCGACACATCCAAATTTATGCGCGGAGGCAAAATCAATAACTTCTTCAAAAGTCCTATCGGCAAGAATAGCACTCACAAATCCCAATGTTAACATTACTTAAGTAGTTTTGGTGAATAAAAAAGCCAGAGATAAAGTTAGATAAATCTGGTCAATAGCTAGCATCATCGGTCTAATATTCGCCGAAGTGAGCGCTTAGATCAACCACGTTGATCGCTTGTATGCGCTATCCCAGAACATCCATTCTAGTTTGGTTGCGAATTCAAACGCATTAAACATCTTCTCCTGTTGTTCGGTTGAAACATTCTTTGCCAAAGCATCTGCCATCAAAATCGCCTCTCCAACAGATGTGGCAAATTCCTCACCCGCATAGGTATTTATCCATTGGGCATAGGGATTTGGTGCCCCCTCCTTTTGATTAAAATAGATGTGGTCTCCAACCTTTTTATAAATCCAAAAGCAAGGCAATACTGCCGCTACCGCCTCTTCTATACTTGAAAGTGATGCTTTGGTAAGAAGGAACTGGGTATACAGACAGGTTGTAGGTGATGCTGTTGCGTTGATATCCACACCAAACTTATCGAAATAGCTTCGATGTAGCTCGCTTTCAACAACAATTGCACCTGTCGCAAAGCGGCTAAAAGCGAGCATGTACCTCGGATTTTCCATTCTTCCGCCAATGATTGCCAAAGCCCTTCCAAATTCCTTTAAATAGTGGGCATCTTGTACAATATAGTAGGCAAACCGCTCTGGGGATAGGGTCCCCTCCAAAAGCTCCTGATTGAATGCGTGGGAAATGATTTTTTCGTAGAGTGGCTCAATGCGCTCCCATGCCTTACTTGTCCAAGTCTTCATAGTGCATTTTTATAGGGTGAAAGAAATGATTCAGAGGCCCGCTGCCTTTCCCCGTCCGAATTTCCTTGCCTGCCGAAATCGCATTCCAAACGTATTCTCTTGCCATTTCTACGGCTCCCTGAAGGGAAAGGCCCATAGCAAGCCCTACCGCTACCGCGGTGGATAAGGTACAGCCCGTTCCATGGACGTTTGAGGTATGGATGAAGGGTAGTTCATAATTCCGTACTTGGTCATATCCCCATACGAGTATATCTGTGGCCTTGTCCCCCTTAAGATGCCCGCCCTTCAGCAGGACCGCATTTGGGCCTTGGTCAAAAATTTCCAAAGCGGCATCTAACATTTCCTCTTTAAGCGTGATCTTTCTGTCTATCAAAAGTCCCGCTTCGTCCAGATTGGGTGTGAGCAATGTAGACAGCGGGAATAATGTGTCACGTATTGCCCCAAGGGTTTCTGGTTGTATAAGACGGTCGCCACTAGTGGCCACCATAACCGGGTCGAAAACAACCGGAATTTCCGGATAGGGTTTCAGACAATCGGCTATCACTTGTACCACTTCAGGCCGGTCCACCATTCCTATTTTGATCGCCACAGGAGGGATATCCGTCAAGACGGCACGCAGTTGAGAGGCT
>WGNT01000097.1 GCA_016124425.1 Cytophagales bacterium | reverse complement strand
TTCCCTCCGTCTTTCTTGATAAGCGATTCCAAAAATAACACCTATTTCATGAAAAAATTCCCGCTTGCCCCAAAAGTTTCGAAATAATCCTGATTTTTGGGTTTGCTGCCCTCATAAGCACCACCAATCGGAGTGGTAATAGAGCAGACCTGATACCTGTCCTATGCCGACAGCATTAGGGTCTAAAACCAAGTCCAAACTGAAGATAGGGGCCTTTCATAAATGAGCGCATGCTTGTAGCTCCAAACGTATACCTACCGATCGGAACTTCATATCCGGCATGGATGGAATATACCACACTGAAGGGGTTTATCTTTGACATCGGTAGGGCGTAGGCAATTAGTAATTCTGGCTTTGCCATAAGACCCCGAGCGGCAATTCGCCCGTCAAAATCCGGCTCTTCAAATAAAAGCGGGAAATCCGGTTTGTCGTTGGCCTGCAACGTATAGCGTACGTTTCCATACCCAAGTCCTCCCAACACGCCCATTTCCAGGTTTTTCCGTTTGAAAAGTTGATAGCCCAGATTTCCGTAGAACCGGATGCTGTTTAGCGTTTGACCATATGTTTCATTGGCAGTACCGCTGTTGGAGAGATTAAATATTTCCGCCCCGTACATTTTTCTGCCATTTTCACCAATTATTTTAAACCCAATATTTCCGGGAGTGCCTGCCAACGTTTCGTAGCCGTTAGCAGCTAACGATTCATTTAAACTGCCAAAGGATACGAAGTTTTTCCCGTAAAAAAAATGAAAGCCCAACGTGGCGTCATCGTAAAAAAGATTTCCGTCAGGGAGGGAAATTCCTGCTCCCAAACGAAGGAATGCACCTGCTTGGGTATTGTCGAAGGAGATGGCGTTTACTTCCCAGGCATTTTCAAAAGGGCTGAAGGAATACCCAAACTTTCCAATGAGTTGAATGGATTCCTCCATCGAGGGCACGATCACGTCATACCCCAGCTGAAAACCTATCTCGGTCAAAAACCCTCCGAAATAATTACTCCCTTTATGGATATTATTTTTTCTTAGTATAAACCCTTGGGCCGGATCTGCCAAAAAGTCCCCTAGCCGGGTAACCTCGCTATTCTTTAACATCTGGAAGTTGAGGTAACCCATACCCAATGACATGTAATGAATGAATTGTAGACGGCCCTCTTCCGTTAAGGCATATCCTACATTGACATAAAACCTGGACGTTCTGTAATCCAACTCATATTCTCTGAATAGAGAGGATGGACCGTTGTTTTGATACAATTCAAAGCCAAAAATAAAATCATTTATTCTACTTTGATAGCCTACCCCCAAGGTTCTATATCCGTTTCTTAGTGGAGAAAGGCCCTTAGCCGCCAGCATTTCATTAAATTCTCGGAGATTGGCACCAGAAGTACCATAGGTGAGGTAAAACGTTGACCTGCGGGAAGGGTCTGACTGTGCCGTCAATTTCCCGGCACAGATAAATAAGATTACCAGCAAGATAGTTTTATGCATTTTCTGAATATTCATGGCAAAATTAAAGCCATTGGACGGAATAACTAGAAGCCGTGCCAAAAAATTGTGCGAAAGGGGGTATTTCGGCTTGTTGACTGCGCTGCCGAAATATTTTATTGATCATTTAGAGATATTTAGTGATCTTGGAATATAAATTTGCAGGAACGAAGGGTTTCGAGACATAGTCGTTCATACCGGCTTTTTGAATCTCTTCTTTAACTTCCGAATAGGACGACGCTGTCAGTGCTATTATGGGAATGCTTTTCAGTGAATGCGCTGTCTCTAATTGCCTTATCTTTTTGCAAACCTCTACCCCATCCAGTACGGGCATTTGAAGATCCAGCAACAGAATATCGAAATCCCCCTCCAGATACATCTCTACGGCTTTAGCTCCATCATTGGCAAACTGAATGTCTCCCACGCCCCATTTCGTCAGGTATTTACGCAGCAAAACCTGATTGACAATATTATCTTCCGCAACCAATAGGCTAATGTTGTCCAGAGCACGAACGGGTTCTAACGAAAGCTGTTCTTCAGATTTAGCCTGTTTTGCAATATCAAAGCTTATGTCAAACCAAAACAACGTACCCCTGTTGAGCTCGGACCTGACATGGATTTCTGACCCCAAAAGGTGGACAAGCTTTTTCACAATTGCCAGTCCCAATCCCGTTCCGCCATATTTCCGCGTCGTATCGGTACTTGCCTGGGTAAACGCTTCAAAAATTGAATGAAGCTTGTTTTCAGCAATACCTATCCCCGTATCTTCAACTTCAAAATGGATCTTTACCGTCTTAGGGGTACTTTCCACAGGGTTCATCGAAATTTTAACGGTTCCGGTTTTTGTGAACTTGATAGCGTTGGAGATTAGATTATTCAAGATTTGGGCGGTTCTTACCGGATCCCCGACAAGATACTGGGGAAGATTAGGCGCGATTTCCAATAGTATCTCCAAAGACTTTTCTCGGATTTGATAGGTATAGGAATGTACTATCCTGTTCAATAAATGGGCGGGCTCAAAGACTACCTTTTCCAGCTCAATTTTCCCGGAGTCGATCTTATTGAAATCCAAAATGTCATTGATAAGCCCTAAAAGGTTTTCGGAAGAAAATTGCAAGGTGCGAAGGTTTTCAAGCTGATCTTCCCGAGGATTATCTTCGATCAATAAGTGGGAGAGGCCGATTACAGCGTTCATCGGAGTTCTTATCTCATGGGTCATTACGGACAAAAACTGTGACTTCGCCAACAAGGCCGCCTCTGCCCGTTCTTTGGCAAGGAATAATTCCTTCTGGGTTTCTTTCAGCTTGGTGATGTCTCTTGCTATCCCCATGTAGTAACGGATTTTTCCTTCTTCGTCTTTGATCAGTTTACCGCTGGAACTAAACACCCGAAACGATCCATCTTTATGCTTCAATCTGCATTCGAAGGCTGGTTTTTGTTCAAAATACCGGACAGGCTCGCCGTTAAATCCGGACAGCACCTTGTAATCCTCAGGATGTAGTATATTCACAAAAGCAGCACTCGTAAACTCATAGGTCTCGTACCCCAAAAATTGCTTGATATTTGGCGAGACATAGCTTAGCTCCATTGAGGCCGTTATAGAAAATATCAGTTCTGCGGATTCCTCAACTAGGTTACGGTATTTTTGCTCGCTCCTTTCCAGTTCCTTTTTCACAAAGAATTCTTCAGAAATATCCTGAATAATCCCCAAAAAATATTCTAAGCCACTTTCTGAAAATATCGGTTTAGCCATCAACTTGTACACCCTGTTCATGTAGTGTAGCTCTTTTGATACAGTCACCTTTTCCTTTCTCGCCTTTTTGAACACCGGCAGGATGACGTCGAAGTTTGTCGTGTTGGCTTCCTCGATCGTCTTTCCTTCAAAATAGGCCTTATCCAAACCCCAATAGTCAAAATTCGGCCCTTCGGCAACCAAGTATCGATAATTTTTATCGATGAGGAAAACATTGGTGTGAGGAATATTGGAAGCAAGAACTCGGTATTGGTTTTTTATCTTCTCTATCTCTGCCCTGTCGTCCTTTCTTTCTGTAACGTCCTGAAAAAGTCCTTCGTAATCGCTTTGGTTTCTATCGGGAATACGCTCCTCAGTTACATCCCCAGGTAAATCTATCGACGAAACATCGCTGCTTGATTGATTTCTTTCATCGGAAAGTAACTTTCCTACTGCTATGCATCGTTTTCCTATCCCTTCTATATAAACCCCTTCTATATTCCATGAAATAGCTGTTTTATTATGTACAATCTTTGTAATAGATAAAACCGACTCTTCAACTGGCGCTAAAAAATAGAGATTAAGTTGGCTAATTAGTAAATCATCCCCATGGAATACGTCAACCCAAGATTTTTTTTGATCAGAAAAACCTTCGCAATAAACTATAGCATCCTTATTAAAGACCAAGATTGATTCCCGGTATTTCGATTGAGTACTGTTAAAATCACGGTTGAAGATCGTCTTCATTATAAAAATTATCTTGACCACGATTTATAAGAAAAAAGTGCCCTATAAAACGTATCAGATTTATTACTAATTAATTGCCGCTTTAAAGATAAGTACAAAAAGTTATAATTTATGCTAGATCCCCCCCAAAATTAATTTTCTGAACATACAAAAAACGATTATCGCATCAAACCGCCAACAGTAGCGTATTAATATTATAATTTTTCTCTTAAATCTTCGGCTTTCATTCGCTTAATGACTTCATTATTAACAACACCTACTGGCCCGGATTTGCAGAAATCCATGCATTTTGTCTTAACTACTTTCCACTTTCCTTTATGAGGATCTGTTTTGAGTAGTTGGTCGATATCCTTAAGCAGGGACTTACACCCATTTTCTTTGCAATCGGAACCTGTACAAACAAATATAAACTTTCGATACTTTCCCATCTCACCAGTTAAACACCATTTGTAACAACAAACCAGACAGGTATGCGCCATATGTGCCGAGCGCATAGCCGAACACCGCCAGTAAAACTCCAACCGGCGCCAAAGCGGGATTAAAGGCCGATGCCACTATTGGAGCAGATGCGGCCCCACCTACATTTGCCTGAGACCCTACGGCCACAAAGAAAAAGGGAGCTTTAATAATATAAGCGACCAATAGCATGATGATAATATGGAACAACATCCATACCATACCTATCAGAAAAAACAACGGGTTCTCCAATATTGAAAATAAATCCATCTGCATCCCGATAGTAGCAACCAACACATATAACATGACGCTGCCCAAGCGAGACGCCCCCACGCCTTCTAATGCTCTTGCCTTAGTAAATGAAAGCATTAAGCCCCCTGTGGTCGCTACAATGACAATCCAAAAGAACGTGTTATCTAACGAATATTGAGAGAGGTACGGAAAGTTGATGTGGATGTAAGGGGCAATGGTATCGCCTACGGCATGTGACAAGGCGGTTACCATAAAGCCAATTCCCAATATGGCCATGGTATCCCCGAGACTCGGAATCTTCATAATTCCCTTTCTATATTGCTCTACTTTTAGTTGAAGCTCATTAATCGCGCTACTGTCCGCATTAAAATAGTTATCGATAATGCCCGGCTTTCCCGCCCAATAAAGCAGCACCGCAGTCCAAATGTTAGCTACAATAACATCGACAGCAATCATTTGACTGAACAACGCAGGACTTGCTCCAAAGACTTCGAGCATGGACGTCTGATTGGCGCTTCCACCAATCCAGCTGCCGGCGATAGTTGCAAGTCCTCTCCAAATTTCGTCGCCGCCGGATCCGTCCATGATACTCGGAATAAAAAAAGAGACAGTCAATAACGCAAATGGCCCTCCCAGCACAATTCCCACCGTCCCGGACAAAAACATGATCATCGCCTTAGGCCCAAGCTTTAGGATGCTCTTCAGATCAATGCTCAAGGTCAACAAAACCAAAGAGGTGGGAAGCAAGTACCTAGACGCCATATAATAAAGCCCTGAACTTTCACCCGAAATAATGCCAAAGGTGTTGAGTAATGCGGGGATGAAATAACATAACAACACAGACGGCACCACGCGATACATCTTTTTGAATACCGGATGATCACTTGCGGACGTATAAAACACAAGGCCCAAAATCCCCATGATTAATCCTAAGACTACGGCGTCGTTTTGAATCATAGCCACTTCTTTTTTATAGGTGTTGATTACATTAGTTACAATGAGGATCCCAAACGTGGAGCAATTCTGCCAAAATCATAGCAGTGGCTCCCCACACCACTTCATTTTCAATATCGAAATATGGCGCAGACACGTGATACCCTTCCTTTATGCTCACTTCGGTTAATTTTCTTGTAGTGCGATCCACCAGATGATCGAAACTACAAGTAATGACCCGATCCACTTCCCTTGGATGGGGGACGAATGCCGGCGTTTCATCCACATACCCGACAAAGGGCGTGACCAAGAAATTGCTTGGAGGGATATACAAGCTAGAAAGGCTGCCCAGAATGGTGATGTTTTCCATCTTCACACCGATCTCCTCTTCGGTTTCGCGCCTTGCGGTGTAGGACATCGAGTCATCAGTGCGTTCCCATTTCCCTCCCGGAAAGGACACCTGCCCTGCATGAATTCCATCATAGGAAGTACGTTTTATAAACGGAAGCATACACCGCTCATTATCCGGATAGAACAGCAATAAAACGGCTCCCTTTTTGGCAGAAGGTAGCTCATTTCTGCCAAACCGGCTCTCATCAACTGGCAATGGCGCCATCATCATTTGCCCTAGCCTCCCTGGAAGAGGCTCTACCAAGGCAGAAGAAAGCCGATGAATGACGGTATCAAATTTCATGTGTTTATAATTTGTTTTTCAGTTGCCACATGGAATCTCGCAATTATAATCATCACTCCGTGTGACGGGTACGTCATGCTCGATTACATCTGTTTAAAATTTGTTTTTTAGCGGTCAGAACTTGTCCCGATCAGAATCGGGGTGGAATCTTCGCATGAATTTTAATCATCCCTCCGTGGGAGGTTTTCCTCATGCCTGCCTGTCCGGTAGGCAGGCTCGATTTCATGTGTTCATTTTTGATTTTAATCGGCCACATAGCCTGTCCCGATCAAAATCGGGGTGGAATCCCTCCCTAAAGACAGCAGGCAGGTTGCAATTATAAACATCCCTCCGTGTTAAGTGTATTTCATGCCTGCCGTCCGGTAGGCTCGATTTCATGACGCAAATTCAAGACCTGACAACTTCCTTTTTAGATAACCGTGTCTATCCAAATCAGAAATCACCAGATCCGACTCAAACAACTGGTATTCGCTATTTTTTATATCTACGATCCAAACCATTGGCGAAAATCCGTCCTCATGTTCAAAATACCCGACAACGATTAGATGAGTATTGTCTATCCATACCGCATCCTCAAACATTCCTGACGGCCCCATAAACAAAAGACGCTCACGCATTCCATTCTCGCGGTAGAACGTAACTTCTGAATCCGGCTGGAAAGAGACGGCGTCCTCATCATCGACGTAAAGCTTATAATGATATATGTCTACGGTACCCAGTCCGCTAGGATGGTCGATCTGAAAGACTCGAAGTGGATGACCACTTTCTTCTAGGGGATTTACCTCAGGACGTTCATGTGATTCCAGTCCGATTTTCTCCTGCTGTTCAAATGCCGATAGCTTATCGTTCATCCCTAATGCCTCCCAATAGGAAGTCCAAGCATCCAACTGCATCATGCCTTTTACAAAAAGTGTTTCATAGGTAACCTCCCCATGAGCATCACTGACCACGGATTCTTCTTCTTTCACGCTTCCAGAGCAGGACATCATAAATGCCAGCAAATAACCAATCCCTGCTTTTGTATAAAATTGACGTAAATTTATGTTCTGGCACATGCGTTGTTTATATCAGCGAGTCAAATAAAGTAAAAAAAAACGGGTTGAGGAAATTTGCGCCCCATCTGGTACCTGACCATATTATTCGCTAAGGGAAAGAAAACCGATGGTTGGCTAGATCGCTGACATTGGTATACGGTACCCACTCTGGGGCTCATTCAATTCACTTACACCCAATGTATTACAAAAAAAGGTCTGGACATCGCCCAAACCTTTTTTACTTATCAAACCTATTAAACCTATTGGGTATTATTCAAAAATTTGAATAAACTTGAGGAAATTTA
Source organism: Cytophagales bacterium (assembly GCA_016124425.1). Taxonomy (GTDB): domain Bacteria; phylum Bacteroidota; class Bacteroidia; order Cytophagales; family Cyclobacteriaceae; genus Lunatibacter. Next base: position 5,631 of record WGNT01000097.1, on the reverse strand, counting down.
ATCATTATTTCTCTTTTTCCAAAAGTTCAAAAAAAAACTGCCGATTTTTTATGAAAAAAAATAAAATGAAGGTACTTGTCCAAATAACCTAACCATTGATGAGAAATATAGCTAAAACGGCATTGATTGAAAAGACAGTTCAAGAAATTCTTCGGGGTTTTAGCGCATATATTGCTGCCTTTAATGCCATATCTAGGTTGGCTCCTGTTAACTTCAGGGAGAGAGACTGGAATGGATTGCAAAAAAACCACAAAAAACGACTCCGTCTCTACAAAGACCATTTGATACCTATTGTGACAAGCTGCAAAGCAATTCTCTCTGAAAATACTGGTGATCGTTCCGTTTGGAAAGAGGTAAAAGCAGATTTTCACCGCATAGTGGCTAACCGGACAGATTCGGAACTAGCCGAATCTTTCTTTAACTCCGTATTTAGAAAGACATATCCCGGAAAGTGTGTGGACGAAACACTGATGTTCGTTTTTCCAGGGTCGGAAAAAGCTGTCGCCACGTCTGACGCAAACCTTTTTCATACCTACCACGGCTATAGGGACTTAAAGCTGGTGTTTGGAAAAATACTTGACGACTTTCATTTTGGCGAAGCTTATTATCAAAAAGAATCGGATGCCGCTTTTTTGGCGGAAAGCTTTGATAAAGGTATCTCATCTGGAAATTACAGCCATGAAAATCATAATGTTCAAGTACTAAAAACCGTCTTTTTTCGAAACAAGGCTGCCTATTTAATTGGCAGAAGCCAGGCCGACAACTAATGGAAACCTTTCTTGATACCCTTCGTCCATAATGAAAAAGGGGTTTTTGCAGATACACTTATCCTTGATCCCGATATTATGAGTGGTATTTTCTCGTACACGCGGGCGTATTTTATGGCGGATATTGAAGTTCCCTCCCAAGTGGTATCTTTTCTCAATACGCTGATTGTAAACAAACGGCCGCATGAACTCTATAATGCTATTGGATTTAATAAACATGGAAAAACCGAATTTTATCGCGATTTTTTGGAGCATCTTTTAAAAAGCGACGACAGATTTGTGTTGGCGCCGGGTATCAAGGGAATGGTAATGACTGTCTTTACGCTCCCATCCTACAATATCGTATTCAAACTAATAAAGGATCACTTTGACCCTCCCAAAAATATGACGAGACAGCAGGTAAGGGAGAAGTACAAACTCGTGTCCTTACATGATCGTGTGGGACGGATGGCCGATACCCATGAATTCGAAAATTTTAAGCTACCGCTGATGCGGATTCACCCGGAGCTATTATCCTCGCTTAAAAATTCGGTCAGCTCACTTCTCGATATTCAAGGTGATACATTAAATATCAAACACCTTTACACCGAACGACGACTAGAACCGCTTAACTTATACTTATCGGATTGCCCATTGGAAGAAGCCAAAGAGGTGGTCGTAGAATACGGTAACGCAATCCTACAACTTGCACAAGCAAACATCTTCCCTGGGGATATGATGACAAAAAATTTCGGTGTCACCCGCCAAAAACGGGTGATTTTTTATGATTATGACGAGATCGAATTTTTGGTAGATATGAACTTCCGAGAGAAACCCATACCGGAAACGTATGAGCAAATCTACGCAAGCAAACCATGGTACGATGTAGCACCTTCGGACGTGTTTCCGGAGGATTTCAAGCGATTTATGATAGGCAGGGCGGATATTAAGGAATATTTCTTTGACGTGCACAAAAACCTGTTTGATCCAGACAGTTGGAATGCCATCAGAAGCAGCCTTAGGGATGGAGCCTTGATACACGTATTCCCTTACCCCAACCACCTGCGATTCCGGCCAAATGAGGAATTATAGCTCATTCGTTATACCAGCTTGCATACATCGGATAGTTACCGGCTATTCGCACGATCTCCGAAGCCATGAATTCACCGGTATCTTTGATCCGCTTAGCAGGAATTCCGGCATAAAGGCTGTTTTCCTCAACTATAGTTCCCGCCAAAACAACAGCCCCGGCAGCTATCACCGCGCCGGTTTTTATAAGTGCATTATCCATAATAATAGCGCCCATTCCCACCAATACATTGTCTTCTATGGTACAGCCATGAACGATTGCTTTGTGTGCTACAGACACATTGCTTCCGATCTTCGTCGGAGCTTTTAAATAGGTACAGTGGATAATCGCACCATCTTGAATGTTTGTCTGGTTACCAATACGGATTTGATGCACATCCCCTCGCACGACTGCGTTGAACCATACAGTACACCTGTTGCCCATCACAACATCACCCGCTATAGTGGCATTATCCGCGATCCAGCACTCCGAACCCCACTGAGGTAAAACCCCGTTCACTTTTTTTATAAGCGCCATAAATCTGTTGTTGAAATTAAGATTTTCGGTAATCTATATCATATCCAAAGCTAAATTATTTAATTCACCAAAGGAACTTTTTTATTGGAATTTAGTTATGTGTAGGTACATTAAAAAAACTGAACCAAATTTAAAACGCTATTAGCATCATGAAACTATTCAACTTAACATCCTTATTGTTTGCCTCCGCCTTGATTATGTACGGATGCGGTAAAGGTGGAGATACCGTAGAAACGTCAGAAGCCGAAGAAGTTGCTCAAGCAACTGGAACCACCGTCTCGCTTGACACAAATAATTCCAAAGTAAACTGGAGAGGATATAAGCCGACTGGACAGCATTTTGGCATTATACCTATTACAGGTGGTGAGATAGCCCTTGAAGGCGATGCTATCACTGCAGGATCTTTTACCTTTGATATTACTAAACTTGAAATCCATGACATGGAAGCCGGATCTGAAAACCACGGAAAGCTTTTTGGCCACCTTCAGTCGCCGGATTTCTTTGACACTTCCAATCACCCCGAAGCAAAATTTGAGATAACCGGTGTGGAACCGTTCAGTGCAGGTTCTATCGAAGATCAGGAGCAGTTTCAAACTGAGAACACCCCAAAAAGTGCTTCTGAAGTAGCTCCCGAGAACCCTACCCATTGGATCAGTGGAAACCTTACTATGAGAGGCACTACCAAGAATATTAAGTTTCCTGCAAGTGTTTCTATCAATGATGGAAAAGTAGCTGCTAAAGCTGGATTTAATATTGACCGAACAGAGTGGGGTCTTTCCTACAATGATGAGTCTAATGCCTTAGATAAAGCAAAAGATCAATTTATTTACAACACCGTAAGTGTGAATTTCGATATTCAGACGAACTAGTTTAATTAGTGGTTTATCGGAAAGAGGGATAAGCACATTATCCCTCTTTTTTTTTGTTCTAAAGTGTACCTTTACTGCATGAACCAGCCGCCTTACTCCAGAGAATATGCCGTAAATGAGACATGGATTAAGAAATTACTATACTGGGCAGACCTTAACTACTACTTTCTCGCCTATTTCAACCCGAACGGAATAAGCTACCCCTATGATGGTTTCAAACACCAGCTTTTTGCTGCACAGAGATCCTTTCCGCTGTCAGAGGCAAGCAGCATAACGGATCGCTTGCGGGTCGGAATAATCAGTTACGACCAGAAAAACGCCTATGAAAAGCTTTCAAGTACCAATAACGCTTCCGTCGAGTGCCCCGATACGCTGTTTTTCATTCCAGAACTCAGTGTATTCTTTGAAGGTGATATGGCTATCATTGTCCATCCTAACGCGGCCACACTATTTGATGAAGTTGAACGCATAGAGCTACCAATGTCCACAAAGATAACATCAAACGTTTCCCTCTATCCGTTGATTACTCAAGAGACCTATTTTCAGACATTTGAAAAAATCAAGGCGCACATTTTCGAAGGTGACATTTATGAAATGAACTATTGCATGAGCTATGAAGGAACTTTCGACGCCATGGATCCAATCGGATTTTACTTACAGCTCTGTAAAACCTCTCCTATGCCGTTTAGCTCATTTTTTAAAGCCGAGGATAAATTAGTCTTAGGTGCTTCTCCTGAAAGGTTTTTGAAAAAAACAGGCAACAAACTCATCGCTCAACCGATCAAAGGAAGTATTAAGCGGGGAAATACGAAAGCCGAAGATGATCTTCTCGCAGACCAACTTAGATCAAGCGCAAAGGAACAGGCTGAAAATCTGATGATAGTAGATTTGATGCGAAACGATCTGGCGAAGTTAGCCGAGATAGGTACCGTCGCTGTTGAAGAGTTATTTTCCATCTACCGATTCGAACAGCTCTCTCAAATGATTTCCACAGTATCCTGTGAAATTAGACCGTCCATTTCACTTGAAGAGCTTTTCAGGCATACCTTCCCTATGGGTAGTATGACCGGAGCCCCAAAAATCAAATGCATGGAACTCATTGACCGCTACGAAAATTTTAAAAGAGGATGGTTTTCGGGGTCGGTCGGGTTTATTGACGAACATGGTGATTTTGACTGGAACGTAATCATCCGGAGCATCATAGTAGACCGGAAAGACAAAAAATTCTACTTTGCCGTAGGAAGCGCCATCACTTCAGATGCGGATGCCGCACAAGAATTTGCGGAATGCCAACTTAAAGCGGGGGCTATTTTTGGCACGCTTATGGCCTAGGGAACGAAGAGGTAACTCCCCAAAGCTAGACGCACAAAAAGTAACGTACCCTAATTTGACCGTGCACCCACGCTGTGGGTGTTTTCGCAGTAGTCAGTGCTTATGTAGGTGATTTGAGCACGAAAAACGTTTAAACAATCATGCAGGATATGACGAAAATCGACCATATACTTTCCGGTATTAAGGAAAGAAATCCCGGAGAGGCAGAATTTCACCAAGCGGTTTCTGAAGTTTTTGAGAGTATTCATCCCATTCTAGCGGCTAATAAGAAGTACCAAGAAGAAAAACTATTTGAGCGAATGGCCGAACCGGAACGGGTGATAAGCTTTCGTGTCTGTTGGACTGACGACAACCATGTAATTCATGTAAATAGAGGCTACCGGGTCCAAATGAATGCCGCAATGGGCCCTTACAAAGGAGGGTTAAGATTTCACCCTAGTCTAAACCTCAGTATCCTTAAATTTCTAGCATTCGAACAGACGTTAAAGAATGCGCTTACCGGGCTTCCACTTGGCTCAGGCAAAGGCGGCGCAGATTTCGATCCAAAAAACAAATCCGATAGGGAAATCATGCGTTTCTGCCAGGCTTGGATGATAGAAGCTCAACGACATATTGGGCACTTTACCGACATTCCAGCCGGAGATATTGGGGTAGGCGAGAAAGAAATCGGTTACTTGTTTGGAACGTATAAAAAAATCAAAAACGAATTTCAAGGGACCCTCACCGGGAAAGGGCGTCTTTGGGGTGGTTCCATATTGCGTCCCGAAGCGACGGGATATGGATTGATCCATTTTGCCTCCCATGTGCTAGCGGAAGTCAACGAAACATTGGAAAACAAGGTCTGCCTGGTGTCTGGGACCGGAAACGTGTCCCAATACGCCATGGAGAAACTGTTGGAAGACAAAGCCCGTGTAATCGGATTTTCGGATTCCTCTGGATACATTCATGATGAAGAAGGGGTAGACTGGCAAAAATTAGCGTTTATCAAGGAATTGAAAAATGTGAAAAAAGAATCAATAGAAGCCTACACGCAAAAGTTCCCCTCCGCCAACTACTTTAAGAAGGGCGATAGGAGTAT
>WGNT01000192.1 GCA_016124425.1 Cytophagales bacterium | reverse complement strand
AGGAACCACATATTGTGCAAAAAAAAGATGAATCTTTTTCTCAATTATCAAGGCTTCCTCCAAATCTGATTGCATCAGTTCATACCAAACCTTAGCTCCCCGCGGGCTTAAGCAGGCTACATTGGGTAGACGTTCATCGTCAAAAAGTGTCTGAACCTCAAAAAACTCATTTTTTTGATATTCATAAGCGTATTTGACAAGAATTGTCAGCAAAAGACAAGTTGCTGCCATGTTTGTTCCTAGAAAAAACACCTTAGCCATAAGCGTTATTAATTTGGTAGAAATTCCTTCCAGTCTTTCCCATCTGTAAGCCAGGGAAGATTGAAAATTGCCATCTTTCCCGCAGAACTGGGATGGCCGGCACCTTCATAAAAAAGATAAATCAATCCTTCACTGGGGGTTCCGGCCCTACCGGCGGTCAATGAAGAGTAGGCAAAACCCCCTTCTTCTACCAGCTTTTTTAGCGGCCATGTTTTGCCGCCGTCAAAACTTGCCCAAACAGTTCCGTGGTTCCGTCCCTCCGGCGATTCAATGTTGCTGAAAAGGAGAATGTCATGCCCTTCTATTGGCAGCCTTACCAAACCGGCCATGAGTCCATAATCCCGGTTTTGGTCGCCATCCGGCAATTCCTCACTCACCGAAAGATCCTTGTAGGTATGGCCTCCGTCTTTGCTCCATGCAATATACCTCATTCTTGGATTTAGACCATCGGTAGATAGATGCCTTCGGGAGTTGTAATAGATAGTGCCATCCGCAAGTTCAGCGAGTGTGGCCTCCCCTGTTCCCATTGCCGGAAAGGGTGTGCTTGTTTGCCATGTTTTGCCACCGTCATCGCTGTAGATCGCGTTGGTGTAGTGGCTTTCCCAAAATTCCCGCTCGTTTCCACCTCCATAGGACCGGGTTGGTCGGATCAATCGGCCCTTGTTCGCTCCAACGCGAAGGGTAATGCCGTGTTCGTTCATGTGCATGGAGGGAATGTTCCCAAGACTGTCAGGCAGTATGGTTGTCTTTTCTGCTGTCCAGGTTTTCCCGTGGTCTTTGCTACGGTACATGGTCATGGGAGAAATGGGATGGCTATCTTCGACAAAGGCCAGAATATCCCCGTTTTCTTCATCTACAATGACTCCTCCACCCTGGAAACCAGGCGTGGCGATGGTTTGAGTCGGTTGCCAGGTTTTTCCGCCATCTTCACTCCGGCGCACCTGATAGCTCTTGTTTCCCCATGTAGCGACAATAGTGCCGTCAAGGGCAGTGACGACATTCGGGAATCTTTCTGAGGAAAAGAGTTCCTGAACATCAAAAACCGGTTCCCCGTTATTCCAGAATTCCGTTTCAGGAGGTTGGCTGCAGGATAAACTGAGAACAAGCAAAACGTTGGCTAACAAACGTTGTTTCGGGAGCATGAAGTTGAAGTTATTTAGGGATATAAGTTGAGTCGGCGGTAAATATGTACTACATATAGCGAACATACTAAAAAAGGGAAATCATTACCAAACAATATCCCTTTTTTTGTTCAAACGGCTTAAATTCTCGTCGCCCCGCCGGTCAACAATAAAAAATAGGGATCGAAATGATTCCGAATGGCCTTTCTAAAACTATCAGGATCTCCTTCGCGTAACAGCCTGACCAAATCGCGGTGGGTAACTAGGCCATGCCTTACCTTTTCGTCCAGTCCCATGCTTACCTTCAGCGTATATTGAAAGACGGGCATCAGCATCTTCTGAAAGCGCATTAGTGTCTCATTTCCCGTAATCTTATAGAGCATTCCGTGAAAATCAACCTCATATTTTAAATGATCTATCCGAGAAACCGCCTTTTCTTCTTCCTCAAGAACGATCTGATCCAGTTTTTTCAAGTCCTTTTCGGTGACCCGCAAGAAAAGCAAATCCCCCATACCCATTTCCAAAACCAGCCTAAACTCAAAGAGTTGTTTCAGCATCGTCTCCCCCAACAAATTGGTATCCATGGTCTTTTCGATCCCACTTAAAATGTCCGGCTCAGCGATGATCATTCCCCGTTTCTTTCTGGAATCAACCATACCAAACATCCTAAGCCTGCTCAATGCCTCGCGAACAATGTTCCGACTTACATTCAAGGCTTCTGCCAACTCCATCTCCTTAGGTATGGCATCACCGGGCTTGAAACCCTGCGCCCGGAAGAAGCTCCGCAATCGGTCTTCAACCTGATCGGTCATCGTTTGATTAGTGATAGGTTCAATGTCTATTTTTTCAACGTGTTTTTTTTGGTTCCCCTCTTGAATCGACATCCGGTTTATTCCTTTTAATTTTCTAGTGACGTAAAAATACAATTATCTACCAATAACATGGGGAACCAAAAAGGAAATTTGAAGACGGCCTATTCTTTCGGTAAAATCCGGCAATGGAAAGGTATCACGCTACAAAAAAATAAAAAACTCAAAAAAGGCGTTTATCAAGCTTCTTCGTTAAATACCCTATTCCAAAGGTTCGTTTCTTCATTCAGCAAAAAAGTAACCGAATATAGGCTGCCTCAGATACCCGTACAGCCTTCTGAAGCAGCCCACCTTGGCAGACTTAACTATTAGCCCAGTCCACCCATTGCTACAATATTCCACATAGAGATTGCGTGCACGATGCTAATGGCGAGGTTGGCATATGGAACCGGGTTTTTCTTGTCTTTGACGGCGATCAACGTCATCAATTTGTAAATAATCTGCATTGGGAAAAGCACTGCGGCTATACCCATAAAATACCGTTGATCGACCATGGCAACCGTACTTAGCATGGCAATCGACAAGTATAGACAGGAAAGGATTTGACGGGAAGCGGTGTTTTCGCCAAAGACAGTTGTGATTCTGGAACCCAAGTAAAAGAAAAGCAGTGTACCCATTGTCCCAGCAACGAGTATGTTGATGATATACGATAGCGTGATAATACCCATGTTACTAGTTGATTAAGTTAATGACGATCGTCTTTTTTTCGTTGCCTAGCGAAATTTTACACTCCGAATAATCCGGCGGGCCAAAGGAAGGCTTCACATTATTACTAAAGCCATACGGTTCTTTGGGCGGGCCATAAAAATACCTGTCCATCTTGCCGTTGGCATTCAGGTCCTGATAGGTTGACACGGCATAGTCCCCATTAGGAAGGTCAAAACCTAGTACCGCAGTAGGTCCTGAGGCATCGATAACCTTGGAAGCTACCGGTTCCTTCAAGAAACTACTTTCGATAAATACCGACACCCGGATTTTTGAGTTGGGTTTAACCTGTACATTCTTAACTTCAACTAGCAGGCGTTCTGACGCTTTGGGAGTAGGAAAAACGGGAGGGATTGTAAATACAGTGGTGACAAGAAGGATGTTCAACAATAGAATCATAGTTTGGAAGTTTGTTTTTCTGCCTCAAAATTAGGTAGCAAACGAAACGTCCCACTTAACATAGGATAAGTTCCTCACTTCCTGGGTCTGTTTTTCCGAATTCTACTCAAGGAGACATCGGTAATACCAATAAAGGATGCGATATCCTTCAACGCAAAGTGTCTAAAAATTTCCGGTCTTTCTTTTTCGAGGTATTCATACCTGTCTATCGCAGTACAATTTAGCAGCAACTTGCGAAGTTGAAATTCCTGAACAAAAATACGTTCCGCCATTTTCCTGCCTATGGTGTCAAAGATATGGTGCTTGCGGCATAGCCCTTCCAAAGCAGGGTAGTCGATTTCAATCACACTGGAAGTTTCTACCGCTTTGAAGGTGATGTCGGACACGTCGCCAGATACCCAACAGTAGTAGTTTGTGAAAAATGCGTTTTTTAGAAAAAAATAGGTTGTCCGCTCCACGCCATCTACGATTTCAAAGGCCTTGACAGCACCCTCCTCAATAAACCACAAATGACGGCAGTGACGGCCTTGATCGAGAATAACGTCGCCTTTCCGATAGGTTTTCCGCGTAGATATCGCCTGCAACATCTCCATATGGGCATCAGAAAAGTGGTCTACAACCGAGTTAATTGCCTGCTTGATCATTGTCAATGTATAACTTTCCATGGAAGATATTAGTTTTACAGGGAAATTGGAAAAAAGAACGTATTCGGTTTTTTAGCCCAATAATACGGAATGCTTCAAAATGTGGATGGGTCTACTACTAGACGCGTTCCTATTCAACTTCCCAACATCTTCAAAAAGGCATTCAAGGTGCTTCAGTACATCGTAGGCATCAATCCCCTACGTTAAGGAATCAGAAAAAATGGAACTATCCCTAGCCACGCTCGAAATTCTCCAAACTACCACCCACTATTTCCTTCACTTGATCTTCCCAGCCGCAATAGCGTACCTGTTTTTTCGAAGTCAATGGAAAAAGGCTTACATCGTTATGCTGCTTACCATGCTTGTTGATCTGGACCATCTTTTCGCCGATCCCATCTTCGATCCAAACCGCTGTAGTATCGGCTTCCACTTTTTACATAGCTATTATGCCATTGCGGTGTACTTTCTGCTACTTTTTTACAAAAACAACTATGTAAGGATTACGGCCATCGGACTGCTCTTTCACATGCTAACGGATTACCAGGATTGCATGTGGAATGAATACATTCAGTCATTAAACTAGCCTGCCGATTCTCCCAGACAACGTCGTTCCTGCCCTGTATAGGAGGTCTCCTACTACCAAGTAAATGACGGGCATCAGGTCCAGTTTGTAGTGAACGAAACATGCCAATTTAACAACTTCAAAAGTTCCATTCGAGCAAAAGCGGCAATGGTATCCCTCAGTTCTTTTTGAAATTCTCCCGACTTGAAATTATGCCCGGCAACTGGGTATTGGCCCAATCTGCCAGCCGCAGGGCCTGTTGCATTAAGCCCTCTCCCATCTCGGTGAGTTGATACTCTACGCGTGGGGGCACTTCAGCATAGATTTTTCTGCTTACAAAACCGTCCTCTTCCAGGTTTCTCAGCGTAACGGTAAGCATGCGCTGAGATACGTCGCCGATCTCCTTTTTTAGCGCGTTGAAACGTAAGGTACCATAGGTTCCTAAGGCAAGGATGGAAAGCAGGCTCCATTTATCGCTTATTCGATGTATCACATCCCTAACAGGGCAGAAATTACGCTGATCTTTTGCCCGCGCTAAAATTAATTTCATATTTTTTCCGGTGTCAACTGATTCAGGCTCAGTATTAGTCACTTCAATGTTACTTGGTTTACTCATTGTGCCTTCTTTTTTTGCACAAAACTTCAAAAATTTCGAGTACGATAACCTGATGGAAAGGGGTATAACGTTTAACGTCGCAGGAGATGGAAAAGTAGGATTTGTAGATGTGGAGGATATAGCGAAAGTGGCAGCAAAGGTATTGACGGAACCGGGTCACACCGGAAAAACCTATCAACTTACAGGGCCGGAATTGCTAAGCTACCATGACGCTGCAAACATCCTATCCGACGTCCTCAATAAAAAGATCGTCTATCCGAATCCTACCGAAGAGGCCTATAAGGAAGCACTGAAAGCCGGAGGAGCACCGGATTTTATAGCGGACTACATGATTCGGGTGTTCGGAATGATAAAAAGCGGATCGGTCGGGCGCATAACTGAGGATGTGGAACAGGTACTTGGAACAAAACCAACTGATCTAAAGACCGTTTTAGAAAGGGATTTTGTGCCCTCTGACGCATCGTAGATGGACCATAAAACGGAAGCGTGCAATCCCACCTGCCATTCAAAGCGCAATACATCGGTCACTCGAAAAGCGTAGCAGCGCATCATTCAAACAGCAACTCCATTAAGCGGGTTCAGTGGTTGAGCCTAGGGCAACTGATTCTATCCCTGATAAGGTATTCAACCCTGAAGAGCTCCAAAACAGAACAGTGAAATCCAGCCAGGAGTTAGAGTCCTGGCTGGAAAACCACCGTAAACCTCTAACGCATATATGATCCTTTTAGGTACTTCCAAAAATTGCTTTTTCCGCTTGATGCAAAGTAACATCGCGAACAGATTGCAATCCAATTTATCTGGATTCGTGATAGCATATCCGAACTAGCGAACTGCGGGTTTGTTTTGGATTCGTTAGTGTCGGATTGTGGATCCTATCTTGTGGGATTTTGGGTTAAAAATCCCGAATAACCGATTGCCGGGGAGAATTCGATCGGCAGGATGCTATTGTCTAATAAGTTGGCTTATACTATCTTCATGGGCAAATTTCCCGCTAATGCTAAGTCAATACCAGCAAAACCTATATAAAGCACTCACGCATATCGAGATCAACCTCGACAGGAAAATTCTTCTAAACGAGGTAGCGAAGGAAGCGCATATTTCCCCTTTTCACTTCCACCGTATTTTTAAAGCAATGACCGGGGAAACGGTCAAGACCTTTGTCACAAGGCTAAAGCTCGAACGGGCAGCCATGCAACTCAAGCATTCGAACACAGCAATCGGCCAAATCGCGGTGCAGCAAGGCTATGAAAACCATGAAAGTTTCAGTCGCGCGTTCAAGAAGTTTTTCAATACTACGCCTCAGGAATACAAATCTGCGATACGTGAACAAACACGCCAAAGACTGCATGGCTACCAAACGCATACCGAAAAAAACCCTCAACTTTACTTGGATAGCCCGCTGATAAAGGAACTACCGGAATTGCACGTGGCCTATATCCGGCATACTGGGGCTTATGATAAGGTAGGTAAAGCCTTTCAGAAACTTGTGCTTTGGGCGGCTACGCATTTAGCGTTGAAACTCAAACCTACGACCTTGGGGATCGTCCATGACAATCCTGACTTAACTGAGGAAGAAAAGATCCGTTTTGATGCCTGCGTCCTGTTGAGCAAAGCCATAAAACCAACCAATGAAATAGGTTACAAGGTGCTTAAAAGCAGCAAATATGCTGTATTCCGGTATCATGGGCCCTATGACGGCTTTTATGACGTGTATGACTACATCTACAATGTGTGTATTTTTGAGAAAAACTGGGAGCTCGGAGATCAGCCCGCGCTAGAATGGTATGTGAAATCCCCCCCTTTTTACAAGCCAGAACAATACGTTACAGACTTTTTTCTCCCGCTGAAATAGCAAGAAACGTCAATTGTGTTATTGCATTTGATGGTGATATTTGCTGTTGACAAATCCATAAGTCATATGAGCCGCAAAATGATACTATTCGTGGGAATGCTTTCGGTAATCGTTCTGACGTCAGGGCTCGCTGGCCTTTTATTGCCGAAGGAAAGGGAATTCGTTAAGGAAGCTGTCATCAACCACCCCGTCGGGCAGGTATTCAGCACAGTTACAGACATCAACAATCAATTAGCATGGCGCCCTGAAGTGAAAGAAATCAACATAATCAATGAGGAATCATGGACGGAAGTGATGCAAAAAGGAACCCCGCTGACCTTCAAAATCCGGCGAAAAGTCCAAGACAGTCTCTTTGAAATTGAGATAATCGAGCCTAAATCATTCAATGGATACTGGGTGGGAACCTTCGAACCGTTTGGGGATACGCGGACAAGAATAAGGTTCAAAGAAGTCATTTGCATAGAAAATCCCTATTTTAGACTGTTGAGTTATATTTTTATAGATCTTGATAACCAAATGAACGAATACCTTTCGAACCTAACCACCCATCTGGGAAAGTAAAATGGCAAAAAAGAAAACATGGATCGAAAAATTGGAGGAAGACAAAGCGCCGCAGGTAAAGCGGCTGGATAAGGACTTTGCGGATATGCCTGCAGGATGCATGATGCTGATCGCCTCGCCTAAACTAATAGCGGACTACGTCGACTCCATTGGCTATGGAAAGCGGATCCCGCTTAAGACCATGAGAAACGACCTGGCACTAGAACATGGTGCGGAATACACCTGTCCGGTGACAACCGGTATCTTCCTACGTATTGTCGCAGAGGCGAACTACGAAAAGTGGCAAAACAGCGCATCCCTGGAGTCAGTCACTCCCTTTTGGCGGGTGATAGATCCCGGCAGTCCGCTTGCCGGGAAGTTGAGTTTTGGAAGGGATTTTCTGGAGGAACGACTAAACGAGGAACATTGAGGAAAGGGCTTTGAATAGGCGTTCTTGAGGACGAATCATAATAAGTAGTCGGAGGATTGCAAATCCTCGCTATCTGGATTCGGGATTAGAAATCCCGAATAGCGGTTCTTGAGGACGAACTATAGTAAGTAGGCGGAGGATTGCAAATCCTAATTTATCTGGATTCGGGATTGCAAATCCCGAATAGCGGTGAGGCTGTTTTGTTTTACCAATACTTCTGCGTCTTTCTTCCCTTTTACACTCTTGGTCCGGTTGGGTGCAAAAAGGAGTGCCCGATCAAAGTAGTGTATTGCCTCACTGTTTCGCCCCTTTTCCATCAAAAATTCCGCAAGCATTTCATGGCTAGGTTTGACAATAATTGGAGGACCGGCAGCAGGCCCCACTTCATTTTCAAGATCTACTGCGTTTTTGAACCATTTTTCAGCATTTGCCAAATCCCCAGCAGCTTTCGCAAGAAGCCCTTCCAATTCCATCTCAAATACCCTGACGGTCTTCAGCCCCTGCGGTGTGGCATTTTCTCTGCTAACTCCACCTGTTCCACACAAGGCCATTCCGGCATCCAAGCTGATGGTTTTTGCAGCAGCCTCCCGATCAGTTTGCATTTCAGCTAAATAATTTCTTACTTTTTCATAATCTCCATCAAGATAGGCTTTGTAAGCGTGCACAAACCTGTCTCTGTTTTTTTCCACAATATTTATTCCCTTAAAATCCGTTTCCAATCTTGCATACTCGCTGTCCCAATTTTCCGTCTCAATAAGATAGGTTGTTCTCATATATATCTGGTGCACCCTACTGGAAGTTGAACTTGATTCGGCATTGAAGCCGATCATATCTCTCAATAATTTTTCGGCTTCCTCGAATCTTTCCTGCTGAAGATAGCCATATTGTAGCCATTGAAAGGAATGAAAGCCCAAGGCGTTACTGTCCAGGTTTTTTAATTTCCTTCTGTCTACACTGGCTTGAAACGAAACCTCATTCGATTCGACAACATTTTCCCACATGCCCATGGATAGGTAAATATGAGATGGCATGTGAAGTGCATGCGCTGCATCGGGAGCCACTCTTGCATACAAATCCGCCGCTTTTTTAGCTCTAGGAGCAAAATTGGGTTCGTCGTTTGCATGAATGAAATAGTGTACCGCGCCTGGATGATCGGGGTTTTCCCCCATGACTTTTTCGAGAATATCCGCCGCCTTTTGGTAAACTTCCATATCACTGATATAAGGGATTGATCCCAGAAGGGAAACTGCATAAAAAACAGCTACTTCATGGTTTTCCGGATATTTTTGATGTAGGGATAAATAGTAATCGGCATATTTTCTGTCCCTTTCCACCTTATTTCCTTCTCCATATAGGATTTCCAGACTTGTCAGGAAATCCTTTTCCAGATCGGTTTTTGCCTTTGTTATCCTATGCTCCGGATTTGACCCTATTTTTTCCAAGGCTGCTTGACCTTTTTGATAATCCTGCTCCTGCCAAATGGGATGGTTGTAAGCCATGGCTTCACCCCAAAAGGCCATTATGCATTCCGGATCTTCCTTTTGGGCATTTAAAAAGGCGGTCAGAGCATCCTGGTACTCGAAACTGTGAAGAAGCAAAAGTCCTTGCATGAAGTATTCCTTCGCTGATTCACTGCCACTTACATCCAAATTCACCTGCCCCAGAAAGTAAGTTTTGGTTTTGGGTTGACAGGCTAAGAAGCAAATGAAAAGGAAAGTAATTGGCAATAAAGCATGTTTTTTCATATAGAAAGGATGGGAAGAGAAATCAAAATATCGACCAATATACTGAAAATCAGGTCACTATGAATATATTTCCGAATAAATATTTTTTTCTGTAATCCGGTCTGCCTTTTTTTAGCTATAAAGAACGCTAGATCAAATAAGTAACATTTACCGTACAAGAGCAACTTGCGAAAACAGAACCCAAGAACCCAAAGATGGTTTTGGGATCGGTAGCTGGTAGGAGTTAATACAAGATTGGCGGATTGCAAATCCCGAATAGCGGTTAGGCGGCGGATTGCAAATCCTGGTTATCTGGATTCGGGATATAATTATGCAGGGGAGGATTGCAAATCCTTATTATCTGGATTCGGGATTGCAAATCCCGAATACCTGGGATAGCGGGGGATTGCAAATCCCTTTTATCTGGATTCGGGATTTAAATCCCGAATAGCAGATAGCAGAAATGCCAGCCCCTTCAATATCCGGCGGCGTGTCCGTCTTTTCTGGATTCTGAGGCGCCATAGTAAACTTTATTTTTGGGATCGTATCGAATCCCCTGATATCCTCCATAAACATAGGTGGGGGCATATCCAAATCTATGGCCCATAGCATAGAGTGCTTTGACTGTTTCATTTGGAATACCAGCTTCCATCGTGATTATTCCTACCCCTTGAGCGTTTTCTCCTGTAGGTTCTGAAGATCCTTGGTGGTCAAACCGTGGCGCATCACCTGCCTCCTGAATGTTCATGCCAAAATCAATCATATTCATCAGGATCTGCACATGCCCAAGCGGTTGGAATGAGCCTCCCATCACGCCAAAACTAAAAAATGGCTGTCCCTCTTTCGTGACAAAAGCCGGAATGATGGTATGAAAGGGTCTCTTGTTTGGTTCGTACGTGTTGAATTCCCCTTCAGTCAGGTTAAATAAAGCACCCCTATTCTGTAGCATAAAACCTAGCCCTGTCGGCACCATACCCGATCCAAAACCCATGTAATTACTTTGAATTAAAGAAACGATATTGCCCTCTTTGTCCGCTACTGTTAAATAAATGGTATCTCCGGTCTTAAGTCCGGGATTACCGGCCTCATAAGTTGCCCCAGCTCGTTGCCTGTTTATGAGTTTTCGTCTTTCATCCGCATATTCTTTGGAAATCAAAGATTGTACGGGTATTTTGTTAAAATCAGGATCTGCATAAAATTTTGCCCGATCTTCATAGGCAAGCTTTTTTGCTTCTATGAATAGATGAATGTGTTCCGGAGACCCAAACGAAATATTTTTGAAGTCATAGGCTTCCAACAAATTGAGCATTTGCAGTACTGCTATTCCCTGACCGTTGGGAGGAAGTTCCCATACATCGTAGCCGCGGTAGTTGGTAGATACCGGATCAACCCATTCAGAGCGGTGATCCTCCAGATCTTTTAAAGATAAAAAGCCCCCATTTTCTTTCATATACTGATCAATGGTTTTGGCTATCTCTCCGCTATAAAACACCTCGCGGCCACCATTAGCGATCTTCTGTAACGTAGTAGCTAGTTCTGGTCGCTTTAAGACATCTCCCTTTTTAGGGATTTCTCCATTAATAGAAAAGTGCTCCCTGAATTCAGGATATGCATCGTAACTTTTTGTACCTATAGACTGGCTTAATTCATCTGCTACAGGAAATCCTTCCCTAGCGTAACTAATGGCAGGCGCTAAGATGTCGGCCATTTCCATTTTACCAAAGGCCTCATGCATTTCAAACCAACCGTCTACACATCCGGGAACTGAAACCGCCAATGGACCTAAAGCAGGTATATACTCCAGGTTTTCATCTTTAAAATGTTGCAGGGTAAGGGAATGCGGGGACCTCCCGCTGGCATTAAGTCCATATAATTTTTGGGATTTTGCATCCCAGATAATGGCAAAAAGATCTCCGCCAATTCCATTTACATGAGGCTCGACGACCCCTTCCATTGCATTGGCTGCAATAGCGGCATCTATGGCGTTTCCACCTTGTTTTAGTATATCAAGGGCTACCTGCGTAGATAATGGATGACTGGTACAGGCCATACCATTTTGTGCCAATACTTCAGAGCGGGTGGCAAAACTCTTCCAGAAACTCTTATTCTGGGCGAGCGTTTTTTGCGATATGGCTACAAACAAGGTGGCGCATAAGGATAGTCGCATCAGACAATTCCCTGACAATTTCATATTTTTTTGGGTTTAGCTTCAAAATGTATTTCACTTTATATCGACGAATGGAATGGTTATTATCGGATGCAGCATGAACAAAAATAGACTTTCTTCTACGACAATTGATCCATAAGTTTCTTGTAAATTAAATGTAAAGGTTAGCAATTGCAAAT
Organism: Cytophagales bacterium; assembly: GCA_016124425.1. Lineage (GTDB taxonomy): Bacteria > Bacteroidota > Bacteroidia > Cytophagales > Cyclobacteriaceae > Lunatibacter. Next base: position 2,041 of record WGNT01000192.1, on the reverse strand, counting down.
CCAACACGTTCCTTAATTCAGGAAGGTCATCTTTTTAGTCCAGATTCGGGATTAAAGTAGACGATAAAGTATTAAGTGGAGGATTGCAAATCCTAATTATCTGGATTCGGGATTATAAATCCCGAATACCGGGTTTGGGATTGCAAATCCAACAGCTACCTTAATTCAGGGGTGACATCCTTTTTGTCCGGATTATAGATATGGTAGTAAGGGGAGGATTGCAAATCCTAGTTATCTGGATTCGGGATTGCAAATCCCGAATAGCGGGATAGCGGGAATAGTGTGGGCTTGCAAAGACAACTTAAAATAAATTTTTAGCCCCAGGCAACGCTTTGGGAAATGGGTGACGTAATGCGGGTAAACAAATCCTAAACGAATGAAAAAATCAATCATCGCTATGCTGTGCTTCTTCTCAATTTCGATCTGCACTACCGAAGTTTATGCACAGAGTAATTCCACATCGAGAACACTTTTCGAAAATGGAACCCCTCTTAACACTGATAACATAGGTTTTTTTGTCGCACCGTCCATCGGATTCACCCAAATGGATGGGAGCAACGCGGCCTTGTTCAATTTACGTGCAGGAGTAAGCTTGAAAGACAGAATTTCCTTCGGTGCCTATTTTAACACCTCGATAAACCAAATCAATCCACAAAGCGAAACCACCCCTAATGTATATATGGACTACTGGTCCGTAGGCGGTTTCACCGAATATATATGGAATGCATCCAAACTTATTCATATGAGTTTCCCATTATACCTCGGATATGGTGAAGTACAAATGGATAATGAAGTTGGCAGTGCCGAACTAGGTGAGGCTAACTTCTTTCAAGTAGAACCAGCGGCTTTGCTCGAATTAAATCTCCACAGAAATATTCGGTTCAATGCAGGGATAGGGTACCGGTTGGTAGGACAAATGGAATACCGGAATTTTAATCAGTCGGATATTTCAGGGCTAACAGGGTATGCCGGTTTAAAAATTGGGATTTTCAGATAAGGCATCTAATTGAAGGACAGTTTCTATCCAAAGTGCTCCACTTAGGATCGTACTGTCCTTCTTTTAATCCCTTATGTTAACGCTTAGTCTAAAAATACCACCATGGCATTACACGAAGAATTTGAAAAACAAGGAAATTGGTTGTTCAAATATCGCAGCTATATCCCACTGGTTCTGCTATCATTTGCTGCGGTCCTGCACGTCAGAACAGAACTTCACGCGGAGACATTGTTGCAAAACCCAAGTCCCTATAAAGGGTATTACGAAGCATTCGCACTGTTCGTCGGTCTAGTGGGCTTTTTAATACGGGTTTATACCGTGGGCTATACACCTAAAAACACCTCTGGTAGAAACACAGCTGTAGGGCAAGTAGCAGATACCCTAAATACAACTGGGGTATACTCAGTCGTTAGACATCCGTTATATCTGGGGAATTTTCTGATGTGGCTAGGCCCGGCCATGCTACCTGGGAATATCTGGTTTATCCTTTCATTTTGCTTTTTCTTCTGCATTTACTACGAACGTATTATGTATGCAGAAGAGCAGTTTTTGAGAAATAAGTTCGGAAACGCCTATTTGACATGGTCAACGCGTGTTCCCACCTTCATACCTACATTCCGTCATTTCCAAAAATCAGATCTTCCCTTTAACTGGAGGAAGGTGTTAGGGAAAGAGAAAAACGGCCTGTTTGCCCTTTTCTTAATCTTCTGTTTCTTTGATATATTAGGACAATTCGTAAAAGAACAACCTAATTACAATTTGCCTTTATTGGTTATGGGTTTCATTACCGGGATGGTATATCTCGTTTTAAAGGTAATCAAAAGCAATAGTGGCTTATTGCACGATGTAAAACGAAGTAGAAATTAATCTAAAACAAAATAGCTCTTTACTATTTCTGACTTTAAAAAAGAGGCTGTCCGAAAAGTCGGGCAGCCTTTTTTTTGTTGTTTTTTTTTTCCAAAATATGTATTTTAGGGATGTAAACAAAAGCGACTATGGCCAAGGTAGTTTTTAAAAACCAAACCGGCAACAGCCCCGAACTTT
>WGNT01000112.1 GCA_016124425.1 Cytophagales bacterium | reverse complement strand
GAAGTTGGCAGGATTTAAAATTGGTATTTTTGATTTTCAGTTTGTAGAAAGAGGAATGCGACAGGATACAGTTAGAAAACCCCAACGAAATTCCAAAGGGATTGCAGCTATCCCAACGTATCCCGAGCATTTTGCAGTCGGAAAAAGTTACCTCCTGAAATGAAGCTTTGGCAATTTTCACGATGCTAAGATTACATCCAAAAAACTCACAGGACAAAAATACGCAGGAAGATAAATCCACATCCGAAAAATCACAGGAAACAAACTTACAGTTTTCATATTCTCCCAAAGGAAATCGGTCGAATGATTCATGTGTGTAAATCTTGTCCTCAAAATAGGTTAAACTCATCTGCTATCTAATAATCTCCTAAGAAATTTAATAACCTAGCCGTTTATCAAAGCTAAAGGGTAAAACGTTTATCGTACTAACTTCTGTAAATTCAGGATGACGGGTGTGGATCACAAAATTATACTCATCCGGAACTACAGCCGACGGAACCCGGAGTAGAAGTGAATCCTTCTTACAGAACCATTCAGAGCCAATTGATTGGCAAACACCCAAATCTGAGCCTTGATTCCAGTCAGGCGGTAAATCAGAAAGGTTGACCTGTGTCACAAAGGAGGTGTCTGGCACATATATCACCATGGTGCTGTATTTTGAATTATTCCCATGTCCTTTGCGGTGTACCATATTTTCCAAGCAGGCCAAAGATCGGCTTGAGGAAGTATAGATTACCTCTTCTCCTTCCAAATTCCATCGGCCTGGAAATCCAGGAGCATAAAGTTTATCTGCATAAACTGTCAGCGTGATGCGGAACAATTCCATGGCCTAAACGGCATACCCATAGGCGATACGCATCAAAGCCTGCTGAACCAACGCTACACCCGTAGAGGTATTGAGAAAGGTGATGGGCTTCCTTTGGTCAAAAGCTTCAGAAGAGGTATTTAACCAATCCCGAAATGCCTCCACTCCCCCAAAGGTCTCCTCTCCTACCTTAAACAATTGGGTAATCTTAAGCAATAACTCTCCCTCCAACGCTGGAAAATTCTTGCCTTGCTTCCGGTAATTGTCAATAGTACGCGGATCCAATCCAAGAAAACTGGCCAACACCTGCTTTTGAAGGCCAGAATGCTCCAACAACTGGTCAAACTTAGCTATATGCACACCTCTGTCCACCTGATAAACCATATGAAAATCACTTACAATATTTTCCATACCTATTTATATCTAACGCAATTTAATCATTTTTTCGCTGTACGTAAGAATTTTTGTAAATTAATTATCTTCTTATTCAAGCATATTCCATCTGTAAAAAAATGAAATCATACTGTCCTGGTAGCCTTTTCCAGCAAGTTTCGGTATTGTATTTAAACAATGTCAACTTCATTGCGAATTAATCACTAAAATAAAATGAGAAAAATTAATTCAATTTTATTTACCATTTTAATCGTATGCGTCACTAATGCCTTAGGACAAGAAATAGCTAGACTCCCTGAAAAGCTATGGAAACCAGTAAAAGATCAGGTCTATTGGCAGGAGCGTTCGTTGGTCATTCATTCCGACAGACCCGTTCAATCTATAGCGTGTTTAGAAGACAGGGTGTTCACGCTTATTAATGGTCAAATTCACGAATTGAAGGAAGAAGTTTTCAAACCGGTGACGCAATTACCGGTAAATATGGATAAGTTGAAACCGCTTGACCAAGCTATATGGGCAATGGGCAAGGAAGGTCTGTTCCGCTATGTCAAGGACCAATGGGTAAAAATAGACAACCGGCATTTTGTCGATCTCTGCATGCATCAAGGGAAGGTACATGCGGCTACTGTTGATGACATTTTGGTCTACGAGGATGGAGAGTTGAAAAATATCATGCCAGAAGGCGGCTACCTTTCCAGTGACATCACGATGGTTATGGAGGATGGGACGCAGCTATTGGCAGATCCTGTCACTTTGGGACCAATCACTGCAATAGAAAGCTATAGTGGAACACTACACATCCTGCAACCAGGTAAGCTGATCCAGTTGGCAGGCCGAGTCGTAAATGAACATTTAATTGATTGGGGAAACTTGCCCTCAAAAAATACCCGCGAGATGCTTAGCATGGGGAGCCGACTATTTATTAGTACGGATCGCGGAGTGGCTGTATTGAGAGGTGCTTCTTTGAGTACACTGAAGGGTACAGATGGCCTTCCGGTAGAAAACACCCACCAATTAGTCCGTGGCTTTGATAATGATATCTGGATTGGTACCCCCCGTGGCGCAATTCGAATGCTGGATAATGACTGGCATTATTTCGGGGCCAGCCACTGGCTGCCTGACAATAAAGTAAACGGTATTGCGGTTGGAAAAGACAAGGTGTTTGTTGCCACCGACCGAGGAGTGGGTGTGATAGCTTATGAACCATTTACGCTACTCAAAAAAGTGGATCACTATGAAAAATGGCTGGACGACTGGGGGCATAAGCGCATGGGATTCATTCATACCCTCTACGACTACAATGGCGAATGGGTGCGGGAAATCAGCGATAACGACGGATCCCATACCGGCAACTACCTATCCGGAATGACCTACAAGTATGCCGCAACAGGAGACGAAAAAGCACGATCCGAAGCCGTAGAAGCTTTCTATGCGATGCTTTGGCTAGAACGGATCACTCCCATAGACGGACTGATCGCGCGTTCGATCTGGTCAAGGAAAGGTGATGTAGGCAGGATGGGGCAAAGGGGCTCGGGAGGGCTACCCGCTAAATGGAACGCAACGGCAGACAGCCTATGGTACTGGAAAGGGGATGCATCAAGTGACGAAATTATCGCCCATTTCTACTCGGTATCCTTATTCCATGATTTGGCTGCAAAAGGAAAGGAGAAGGAATTGGCCAAAGAACACATGAGAAGAATTGCCGGGTATATTATGGACAACGGTTGGGTATTGATAGACTTGGACGGACAGCCAACCCGTTGGGGCCGTTGGAATCCGGAGTACCTGCTTCGCCCATATGGATGGGAAGACCGTGGCGTGAACGGGTTGGAAGCCTTGGCATTTTCCTATGCGACGTATGCGCTTACGGGAGAAAGCCGCTTCAAAGAGGGGTATCAACAACTCATCGACTGGGGCTATGCTAAAAATACCATCCGGCAGAAAAAAACCTTCCCTCCCTCTGAGATTGCCCCCTGGGATGATAACTTGGCTTTTGAAGCGTATAACACCCTCTTACGATATGAAAAGGATCCGGAAAGGAGGTCGACTTATCTCCGGAGCCTCGAAAGAACCTTTGAAATCAAGCGAATGGAAAAAATACCATGGTTCAATTTCTCCTATGCGGCACATACCGGCAACGATGCTGACCTGGAAAAGGCGGTGCAACACCTGCGCGAATGGACCCTGGATTGTATTGAACACAATTATGTCAATTCGCACCGGGACGACCTGTTTGTAGAAGTGGGATATACGTCCTATGAAGGGGGAGTCAAGACCATCTCACCCCGTGAGAGCAGTGTCACCCGGGGCAGCCGGCGGGCAATCGTACTCGATGGCGGCGTAAATAGCAAGCGGATTATGGAACCTCTCGGATTCATACGAGACTACTGGATGGGCCGGTATTATGGGTTTATCGCCCCCCCAGAAGTAACGGAAATCAACTTGCTTCAAGTAGGAGCGGGTATTTCGGAAGGCCCTGGTGCTCGGCCGTATAGCGGCACTCCCAGACCGCATATTGACTAGGGAACAACGTAGGTAATCTCCAGCTTTTCCAACCCCTGTTGGATTTCGGGCGCTGCCATAAATAACTTCCAACCTAAACCTGTTCGGTAGTTTTCGATCATCGCAGCGATAGGTCCCTGATCTATGGCAAGGTAGCGCTGTGGATACCAGTCCTCTTCTGGGCTCAACGCATCGTAAAACCCATATCTTCCAAATACCTTTTTCCCATAGGTGTAATAAAGGTTTTTGAGGACCTCCATGGAGGCCTCTGGGGTATAGGGTATCGAGGAAAGCGCTGCGGTAGGCGAGATAACGCCCAGGTCGTTCTTGGGATGATGCGCCACGTAGCCTTTCGTCGAATAGCTGGCGGTCAGTCCCCAGAGGTCCTCTCCATAGCCTTCAAAATCACCCTCATTCCGTACACACCATTCCCTGTTTATTAAGGTATGGTTTCGATTGTTTTCCCAATAATCCCCATACTGATCGGAAAGACCTTTCGGGTTTAATCCAAGAAACGAATAGTGTGCCCAAAAAAGCGGACCTCCGAATTCTTCCGCTCCGTTGTGTTTGAATGGCAATTCGTAGCCATAGGTAGTTACATCGCTGCGGATACCACCTCCCCTGGCCCATCCTTCATGAAAAACCTCCGCCGAGATCGGGTGGGTCGGTGATGATGCCGCAAGCACATAGGTGATAAAGCACTCGTCGTATCCCCGGATAGGGTGTTGGATCACAAATCCCTTATCCGGAGACCAATGCCAATAGAGGACATCATCTCCATCTTTCGTATGCCAGTTCCAATCCATTTCCTTCCAAAGTATATCAATCCTATCCGCCAAGGATTGCTCTCTTTCATTACCTTGGCGGTAATATTCCCGCACTGCCAAAAGCCCTTGCATTAGAAAAGCGGATTCTACCAGATCAGCGCCGTTGTCGTTTGCGCTGAAGGGCTTCACTTTTCCCGTTTTTCCAAATAGCCAGTGTGGCCAGATGCCGTTAAACCGGTCGGCATTTTCCAGAAAACCCACCATTTTTTCGAACCGTTGCAAGCCTTGCTCCTTTGTAATCCACTCTCGCTCAATGCCGGCCAGTATTGCAAAAATCCCAAAACCAGTACCGCCTGTCGTGACCACATCGGCGTCATCTTGCGGATACTCTCCATCCAGATGAATACGCTCCGGAGCCATACCTGAGGTAGGTTCAGCGCCAGCCCAAAAATACCGAAACGTATAATACTGCACCATGTCCAACAACTCTTCATCGGTCATTGTCCGCGTGCTTAGCTGAATTTCTCCCAAGGTCGTTTCATTTTCACCATAGATGGCCTCCACTTTATACACCAACTGCAAATCTGTTCCCAAGTCACTTACGAAATCCATAAACGTAGTGTCTGAGACCGTTCCTCTGACAGTGTAGTCAGTGTTATCGGTCTTTAAGGAAATTCGATAGGCAGATACGTCCTCACCCGCTTTTTCCCAGTGCAGTTCTACATGACGGTCGTATCCCGTGCCCAGCACCGTTCCATCCCCCTTGCTACCTGTGCACGCATAGCCGGAACTTGCAATCAGTACACACACAATTGTTTTTAACATCCTATAGGTCATTGGTTTATTTTTTAATTCTATTGGTTCAAACTTACGCTAGATTATAGGGTTGGCCTATTTCAATCTAAATCAGACGAGTATAACCTCATTTATCATCGCTAGTGTAAGGCTTTATCATCGTAGAATTGACTACTCGATAAAGTAGCCACCCGGCAGACGAGAATACGGCTTTGGATTCTTTGGCGACGCACCCGTTTCTGGGGCACTAGTAGGTAAACCCTAGTTTTTCCATTCCTGCCTGTACATCGGCATCCTGCTGCAGCAAATCCCAAAGCAGCCCTGAACGGTGATTTTCGATCATTAGCAGGATGGGCCCCTGATCTATGGCCAAGTAGCTGTCGGCATACCAACCTGCTGATGGGTTAAAGGCATCATAGAATCCAAACTCCCCCCAAAGCCGGTCTCCAAGTTGGTAGTAGAAGGTGTTGATCGCTTCCATCGATTCCTCGGGAGTGAACGGAATGGAAGCGATTGCTGCGGTGGGGGCAATGACTCCCATGTCGTTGGTCGGGGAATGGGCGCTGTAGCCTAATTGGTTGTCACTTGCGGTCAATCCCCATACGTTGGCTCCGTAACCCGCAAATCCCTTCGGATTGTCAATGCAGTATGCACGGTTTATGCGGACGTGGTGGGTGCACTGTATCCAATAGTCGGCATATTTATCCTTCAACTTTCTGGGATCCAAGGCTAAAAACGAGTAATGGGAGAAAAAAAGCGGACCGCCCAAATCTTCGCCAAGAGGAAGCCGAATTCCGTAAAATGAACGGCCGTTGGTGATAGCACCATCCCTGGCCCATCCGCTTTCATAAACGTCACGACCGATGCCGTGGGTCGGGGAAGAGGCAGCAAGCAGGTAGGTAATCAACGCTTCGTTATAGCCGCTAATGGGTAAGTTCATCACCCACGCTTTTGTTGGCGACCAAAGCCAATACAGCCTTTCGCCCCCATTCCGGGTAAACCAATCCCATTCAACTTCCTCCCATAATCGGGTAATCTTGGCTTGAAGCGCTACCTCTTGGGGATTATTATCATCTAGGAAAGCCCTTGCGGTCAATAATCCCTGCATCAATAAGGCAGTCTCTACCAAGTCCGCCCCATCATCATTTACACTAAAGGGAATAACCCCGCCGGATTGCCCATTCATCCAATGAGGCCAAACGCCGTGAAACCGATCTGCGCTGGAGAGAAAATTCACCATCTGTTCGATTCTTTCGACACCTTCTATCCGCGTGATAAAGTTACGGGAAATTCCAACGAGGAGCGCCATGACCCCGAATCCACTTCCTCCCGTGGTTACCAGGTTGCCGGATGTATTACGTTCTCGGATCATTCCGCTGGGCTGATGGGCAAAATCGTAAAAATACCGGAATGTGCGGCGTTGAATCTCTGTCAGCAATTCCTCTTCACTTAGCATGGGAAATTTGGGCGTATCACTAAGCGCTGTGAAAAAGGGGGTTTCATATCCCGAAAACGGTTCATTATCCAGCCCCTTTAATTCTGTCGTAATCCGGAACGTATAGTTTCTAAAATCTTGCAAAGGCTGGGTGTTCTTCACATAGGCCACAGCCTTATCCGCATCAAAGGTAAGGGTAAGCGGCACCCTTTCGGCTGCCTCTACCAGTAAGGCGTTAAGCAGGGATGCGCTGTCCACAGGAGTAGAAAATTCCAGCCTTAGCGAAAACGAAAGCGGAACATCTACAATTCGCCCTGTTTTTGTACGCCCTGATTCCTCAAATTCTACTGAGGTAAGACGCAACTGACCACTTACTGTCTCAAATCGAAGCTCCTGAGTAGCGAACCGTGCGCCATTGGCGGATCTAAGCTGATCCGTAAGCCGGAGAAGGTAGGACGTGTTCGTCTCCAAGGTTCCGGCTGGGTAGAGAATTAGGGTTTTGTTATCGGATACCAAGGAGAATGATAAGGAATGCGGGTCGTCATCAGCAAGCAACAACACGCCACCTTCCACTTTCGTTGGATCTATTGCGGCAGAAAAATGAACGGAGATCGGTCTGTCGATTGGTATTTGGGTATTTTCGTTGGAAGCAAGATTCAACACCACATCCCCTACCAACACCCTTTCCAGCTGTAAGGCCTCAAGTTCATCACTATCATCGGCACAGCTGAATAGCCCGATGATAATTATCCCAAAAATTACCAGTAACCGCGTCATTGTAACATAAATAGACGGCAATCCGCTGCTGGCAGATTACCGTCTTGATTTGGTGATATTATCTCAAAGATGCCTCTCTAATCGCATTGATTTCTTCTTGCGTCAACGTTTTGTGAAAGATGCGCAGCTCATCAATCAAGCTAGACGTAGCCAAATGCCCCCAACCTGTAAAACTTGGTGCACCTGAACCTACGCTCAGCAAGTCAGTTCCTTCCCAGTCAATGCCCGGAAATGTACCCTGACTCACCACTTCGCCGTTTATGAAGACGGTGCCTTCCGTCGGAGAGATCGTAAAAGCAATATGTGCCCACGCATCGTCTGCCGGATTCAAGTCCGCTGCGGCGCCACCGTCAAACCAACTTTCCCCATCCCCAGTACCTACGTTTAATTTGATACGTTGCATACCTCCCGCAGCTTCTCTGAAGAGCCTAAATCCCTTTGTACGGTTATTCATTGCATCAGGGTTAGCTGGATCCGGCGGCCCCATTACAAGCAATCCGGCTCTATCCGGATCAGGATTGACCTTATACCAGAACATTGCGCTAAATTCCTCATTATGCAGCCTTTCGGCATCGTAAATTAGATATGCATTACTGGCACCGGCATAGGCCTGTCCGGAAATCCCTTCCGCGAAACCGGGAGATCCATTTACGTCTGCTTGCTGTATGGCTACAAGCTCCATGTAATCTCCATCAAAAGGCACATAGAATACCTCGCCATCGTATTGCGGCTGATAGGGTTCGATCTTCTCAAAGCTTACGCTTTCCGTAGTTGATTTACCCGATACATCCGTCGCCGTCACGGTCAGCGTATGCGGTCCATTAGTCACTTCGCCATACTCAAACTGCTTAAGCCCCCTGCGGTAATCTGGGAAGGTATCAAAGCTGGCAATTTCTTCCCCGTCCAGTTCCACAAGAACGGTCTGAATTTCAATATCGTCCGTCACCTCTAGATCAACGGTGATCGAAGTGACATCTTCCACGACCCTTATCAAGGCTCCGTCTACGGGCGAGGTAATGACTACTTCCGGCGCTTCAGCGTCGGTACCTTGCTCTACGGGAGTAATTTCATCAATATACCCATCGGTACAGGAAATAGCGATGCAACAACAGGCAATGAATATGTTTTTAATAGCTTTCATGTGTTCATCTGTTAATTTTTAATTTTTAAAACGTCATGTCTTGTCCCGATCCTACCTCGGGGTAGCGCCTCCCGATCGCACTCAGGAAAATCTCTCCGGGGTGATCGTCTTATCACAGCGCGATATTTTCCTCACACCTAGGAGTACGGGTAAGTCCACTAATTAAGTCCAATTTTAACCGGCATCAGCGGCTCTCCTTATTTGCGGCAGGATATCCTGCTGCTCAAGTGGATAAGGTAAAAACCTATGCATGGCAGGCTCAAAATCCCTTCCGCCATAATCAAGCTCCCCATAGCGCTCATAGCGCATCAAATCATAAAACCGAATACCCCACTCGGTGCCAAATTCCGCGAACTTCTCGTCCAATACTTCCTCCAATGTCACCGAAGAAAGTGGTTCAAGACCTGCCCGTTGGCGCACCTCATTGACGGCCTCCACAGCTGTCATTTCAGCACTGCTTGCCCCGTTCACCATTGCCTCGGCATGCATCAACAATACTTCGGCATATCTGATCACTGGAAAATTGTTGTTTTCCCCATAGCTAAACCTCCCCGGTGTCAACTGGGTAGAGGGAAGGTAAAACTTCCCGCTGAGGTAATTGTACCGTGGATGGTTATTGAAGACGTCTCCGTCTGGGGAGACATTGCTGATCCAACTAGGGAGGTTTTGATAATTTGGATCATTTCGTAAGGCCTCAATGCCATCGGGAGTAAAAAGAACCGTTGTCTGTAATCGTGATTCTTCACCGCGGTCCAGCATAAACTTGATGTATTTGGTGGTAGGCTCCCAAAAGCCCCATCCTGTAGAGGCACCGGACACCGATGGATTCCAGCTGGCAGGGCCAAAGAAATCCCAAAGGTACCTTGTTACGGTTCCACTTGCCTGGCCGAAGTCGGAATACTGAAACTCCAAAAGGTATTCATCATTAAGCTTGCCGGGGATTTTGAACAGCTGATAGTAATCAGGCTCAAGGGCAAATTGGTTACTCCCAATAATTTCACCGGTAGCAGCTGCCACCGCGGGGTAATTTCCCATCTCCAAATTGGCCATCGCTTTCACGGCAAGAGCCGTAAAGCGTGTGATGCCGCCGCTGATGTCTGTCCTTTGGTTGGGGTGGATCGCCGGAAGCAACGGAATGGCCTCATCCATTAGCCCCGAAACATGCTGCATCACTTCCTCAAAGGTGGATACCTCTACATCAAAGAGATGGCTTGGCTGGGATTCTGAGGGAATCAGTATCCCGCCCCACAGCCTTGCAAGGTGGATCAGTTCCAGCCCCTGCATAACCTTAATTTCGGCAATGTATTGCTGGGCATTTGCGGCGTTGGCACCAGCTTCCTCATATTTTTGGATTTCTTCGATTGCTCCGTGCCAGCGCAGCAGGTCGGTATAGAGGTTCAACCATGTTGAATTATACATCCAAAAATTCCTGTCATACCTGAATGCGTCTGTTTCTGTCAACGGAAATTGATCCCCCGCCGGATTTACATCATCTCCTCTTACGGAAATGATGGGAAAGCTTTCCCACTGCAAATTGTTAAGTTCTGCATAGGCACCATAGAGCAGCAGAATCATATTGCTGGATTGACTGTAATCGGTTCCTTCTACGATAAATTGATTTTCCAATGGTTCATCCAATTTATCCATACAAGAAACGAAGATACCTGCCGATAAGAATACCGACAGAAAACATGTATGTGTGATGTTTTTCATGGTGTTTCTCGGTTTAGAGTTTGATATTAAGCCCCAATGTGTAAATGGCCGGAATAGGATAAACCTGCCGGTCTATGCCATTGGCTACTTCCGGAGTGAATCCGTTGTAGGAAAACACCGTTAAGGGCCTATCTGCGGTCAGCGTAATGGTTGTATTCGGGAGTGTAATTCCTCCTAAGGATTTTTCCTCAAAAAGGTAACTCAATCTGACGTTCTGAACCCTCCAGTACGAGCCATCCTCTACAAAGTAGCTGCTCATATTCTGGTTCCATCCTTTCCGGAGCCCTGCCGCAGAAGGGTATATATTCGAGGTTCCTTCGCCCCTCCACAGGTTAGTGGCAAGGTCGGCATCGATATTAGTGTCATTCGTGAAGATAATTTCTCCCCGTTTCCGGTTCAGAATGCTATGACCTACCTGGCCTTGTAAGAGCGCGGAAAAGCTTAGATTTCGGTAAGAGAATCCCGCATTAAAGCCATAGTTCAGCCTGGGTAGAAAGGAACCAAGTACCACACGGTCCGCATCGTTGATCATGCCGTCACCGTTTTGATCTTTGAAGATGAAGTCTCCCGGCTGTAGGTTGTTGGCATTTCTAAACTCCTCGGTATATCCACTAGAACTTATCTGCTCTTGGTTTTGAAAGACCCCCTCTACCTGATAGCCATAGAACGACTGAAAAGGCTGTCCGATAATCGATCGTTGCCGAAATTCAGCTGAGCCCCCATCCAATGATTCAGGCCCACCAAGGCTAAGCACTTGGTTTTTCAAGGTGGCGAGATTCCCTCCTACATAGTAGGAAAATCCACTCGAAAAGCTGTCCTCCCAGTTTAAGGTAAGTTCTAGACCTTCATTGCGAATTTCACCGACACTTCTTCTTTCCAACGCCCGAAAAACCGGTGGAATAATATTTACGGCAAGATTTCTTGTATCCCTGATAAAATAATCGGCATCTAGTGAAAGCCTGTTTTTAAAAAAGCGCGAGTTAATCCCCAAGTTTATTTCCACCGTAGTTTCCCACTGTTCGATAAGGTCAAACGTCGGATTAAGTCTTCTTCCAAAGACCAACGCGTTATTTATAGCGGTGCGCGTTTCCTCCAAAACCGGGGCTCCAACGGAGGCGCCAATGTTGTCATTTCCCAACTGCCCCCATGATCCACGGAATTTCAGGAAATCCACCCCGTCCACGTTAAAAAAGGACTCAGACGAAAGCACCCAACCCACTCCGGCGGTAAAAAAGTTTCCCCACTGTTTCTGAAACTTGTTGTTACCATCCCGGCGCACCGTTCCATATAGCAGGTATCTGTCGTCATAGTTGTAGGCTACTCTTGAAAAGTACGATTGAAAAAACAACCTCTGACCACTATCTCCGATACCATTCAGGTCAAAATCCGATGCATTGGAAAGATACCAAAACTGTTCCCGGTCCCGCAATGGATTTGGATTGAGGTTTTCCCCCCTTGCAAACAGGTTCTCAAAGATTTCGCTTCGGTAAGATTGCCCCAAAACCACTGTAAGGTTATGGTCACCAAAGTAATCTTCATAGGTCAGGAAGTTATCCCAAATCTGATTGAATCTGGTTAGCGAACTTCTATTCAATGAAGAGAGTCTGTTTGTGACGCCATCGTTGAAGGCCATCCTAACGTTTCTCTGGTTGAAGTTTTCCAAGCCGTAATTATAGGCTGTCCGAAAGAATAATTTTTTGGGCAACAAATCAATATCCGCATAGATATTTCCGTTTATTTTCATGATTTTGTTGCGGTTGTCCGAATAGAGAAGATCGTAAAAGGGGTTCTGATTACCCCTGTATCCGAGTAGTTGTGCGTTGGATAGCGGATAGGGCGCTGCCGCCGTATTGCTTTCGTCATATACCGGTAAAATGGGTACTGCGAAATAGGAGCGAAACCAAGCACCGTCTTCACCTACAAACTGTTCCGCGGTGCTTATATTTACATTGGCGCCTACGGTGACCCAATCTTTCAAATCCGCATCAATTTTTACCCTGAAATTGAGCCGTTGGTAGTCATTTCGGGTTTCATTCATCAGGCCCTTCTGATCAAAATAGCTCCCTCCAATTGAGTACCTGGTTTTCTCACTGCCACCATTGAATGTCAATGAGTGGTTTTGTATAGTGGCAGGTCGCATTACTTCCGAATACCAATCCGTGTTCACCGCGGGAATGTTCGGATCTACCCGGCTGCGTCCGAAGCGCTGCATCGCGTTTTGAACAAAGGCCATATCCGCAGCACTTCCAGTCTCATCCACATACCGGACATACTGCTGAGCGTTAGCCATCTTGATGACGTTTTGGGGATTTTGAACGCCATAATAACCATCATAAACAATCTCCGGCTGCTGTTCATAGCTGCCGGATTTTGTTTCAATAACAACTACGCCATTTGCGGCACGGACTCCATAAATTGCAGAAGCGGAGGCATCTTTAAGCACAGAAATCGTTTCGATATCGGCTGGGTTAAGAAAATCGATGTTTTCAAAAAACATCCCGTCGACTACATAAAGCGGTGCTGCCCCTCCTTCGAAGGACCCGACACCTCGTACTCTGACCGTTGGTCCTGCCCCGGGGGCACCACTACTGACTATTTGTACACCCGCAACCCTTCCTTGAAGCGCTTGCATCGCTTGTGCATTTGGTGTTTTCACGATATCCTCGGATCTTATCGTAGAGATAGCCGAGGTAAGGTCCCTCTCACGTAAGGTACCATAGCCTACCACAACGACTTCGTCCAGGCTGGTAGCTCCCTCAGAAAATACGACATCAATAGTAGACCGGCCGTTAACTGATATCTCTTGCGTCTCATAGCCTATAAAGGAAAATACCAAAGTCGCCTGTTCACTCGTTAATGCGATTTGATAATTCCCGTCCATATCCGAAACAGTTCCGTTGCCGGTGCCCTTTTCGAGTATATTGACTCCTGGCACGGATTCCCCTGTCGGATCGGTGACAGTTCCGGAGACACTCACTCCCTGACCGTAACCGCTGGTTACGGCACAACAATACAACAGGATCAATGCTGAAAGCACTGTCCGTATATACGTTGTAGGTGTGCTGGCCTTTTCCTTCCATAATCGGTATCTATTAATCATAGGAAATGTTGGTTTAGTTAACTCATAATTCATTTAAATTGAAACTTGATGAAACTTCAAATTTCAATTATTATGTAAAATTAAAAATTAATTTACTTTTTTCCTCTTTAATATCATATTAATAGCTAATTAATTAATTTTAAACATCTTATTTTTCACCTAAATTTTAAAAAAATAAAAAAATATAGTTCTATATTCTAATACAACACGGCATATTTTCACCTTGAAAAGACATTAGTACCTTACCGTAAGATGACTGCAAGTCCCTCCCCTGAGCGAGAAGCTCTTCCCTCCGCAAACAGGTATGGAGAGGACATGATGAATTTTCTAAAGTCGTTTTGGAAGTAAGATGGGGAATCGGTACAATGCAGCGTAACTTGAGGAAGCTTATAAGAAGGTTATTCCCGTTATCAAGGGAATTATTCGGTTTAAATGATTCAATGGCTATGCCGATGTCAGCAAAGATGCTGAAAATGGTATAGCTGTCGCCAATCGTCTTAGTACTAAAGATAGCTGCAATAATTTCAAAACAGATTATTTACTTTTAAGGTGGAACTTTTACACCATTTATTAGTATCTTTCGAGCAATTTCTATACCCACAAAATAGCCTTACTTCGATTGAAAAGGCATAGGTATGTATAGCACATTTTGCGCAGTAAATCACTTCTTTTTATGCAACTCAGGGTTTAAACTTGGGGACTTCCTTGTAGTATGAAAGATCAACTACCTGATTACAATACGTTATTCCGGTTTAATCCATTGCCCAATTGGGTATATGATAGGGCCACCTTTGAGATACTGGATGTTAATAAGTCCGCCATTGACCATTACGGCTATACCAGGGAGGAGTTTTTAAGCATGACCATCAAGGAACTGAGACCGGAAACGGATATTCCTAAAGTACTGGCAGCCCATATCGACGTTGACTCCAAAGAGGGCAACATTTACTTTGGCGTCTTCACGCACAGAAAGAAAGATGGGCAGCTTATCCGCATGGAGATTAACGGGCATAAAGTGGATTTCAAAGGCAGGGCTTGCATCATGGTCGTCTGCATGGATGTAACCGCACAGGAAAGGAGGGAACTAACCCTGCGCGAATCGGAAAAAAAATTAAAAGCGGCTTCGGCGATTGCGAAACTTGGCTATTGGCGGCTTGAACTGGATGGAAAGACGCTGTCCTGGTCCGACGAGGTGTATGACATTTGGGGACTACGTAGGAATGTATTTGATCTCAACTTCGACAGCTTCTTCGAAACAATTTATCCCGCTGACAGAGATGCCTTTGTTGCTTCAAAAGACAACGCATTTGCTGCTGAAAAAGTATTTGATTTTTCGCATAGAATAGTAACACCAGAAAATGAGGTTAGATGGGTACATCACTTGGGCCGAAAACTAAAAGGAGATAATGGCGAGCTCCTTGCCTATGAAGGTACCGTTCAAGACATAACCGTACACAAAGAGGATCAGTACCAACTTAAACTACTCGAAAGCGTCATAACAAACACTACCGACGCGGTCGTTATTACCGATGCCGGATCCATCAAACAATCGAAAAATAAGATTATCTATGTAAATGACGCATTTACAAAAATGACCGGCTATACTCCCCAAGATGCCATCGGGCGAAGTCCTTCCATGCTACAGGGGCACAACTCTGACCCTAAGGAAATTACTCGAATGAGCGAAGCCCTCTCAAAAGGTCAGCCCTTCGAATCGACCCTTTTGAACTACAAAAAGTCCGGGGAAGAATATTGGTCAAACATTTCCGTGAGTCCGATTACCCACGAGCGAGGGATCGTTTCCCATTTTATCGCCATCGAGCGGGATGTCACGGAGAAAAAGACAAAAGAGCTGGAAAACGAGCTACTCAGTAGAATAAGCTTGGCCTTTAATACCGAAAAAACACTTTCTACCGCCGCGGGAAAACTTTGCCTTATACTCGCAGACTTCGGAGGTTTTGATCTCGTTGAGATTTGGCTACCCAATAGGGAGAAAACCGCTGTCCGCTTGTTCTATTCCTGCAGGAAAACAGAAGCAGCCGAACTTTTTTATGAAAAAACGGCGCACATCGGCAGCTTTTCGTACGGAGAGGGTCTACCTGGCATTGTTTGGGAATCTGGGAATGCTACCTATCTAGACGACCTTAAAGCCAACCCCTTGTGCGCCCGACAAAACGCAGCCAAAGATGCCGGAATAACCTCGATGATGGGTATCCCTCTCATTTTTAGTGATGAAATCGTCGGCATAATAGCCATCGGATCGATAAAAGCACTTAGCCATCTTTCAAGATTTAAGGATATATTCAAGAAAGTAGAAACGTTTATTGGATCCGAGATAAACCGTAAAAACCTTGAATCAGACCTTAGGCACGTGTTTGACGCCTTGCCGGATATTGTTTGTTTGACTGATTTTTCCGGGAATGTATTGCGCGTCAACCCCGCCGGATGCGATCTTCTAGGATATACCGAAAACGAAATCCTATTCGAACCCTTCGATAAGTTCATTCATCCAGACGATTTGCGACAATCATTGGACCAGTTCGACCCCACGGTGGTTGACTCAATTTACCATTTCGAAAATCGCTGCATTACGAAAAATAATGAAATCCTCTGGCTAAGCTGGACCTGCAATACGGGCATCGAGGCGGGGACGATATACGCAATCGCCAAAAACATCACAAACGAGAAAAAGCTTAAAAAGCTCAACGAGGAGGCCTCTGATTTGGCGAAAATCGGCAGTTGGGAACTTGACTTAGTAGCTACGGCGACGGACGAGATGTACTGGTCTCCCATGACGCGACGGATTCTTGAGGTACCCCAAGACTATAACCCCACCTTGACGGGCGGATTCGAGTTTTATACCGAGGAAAGTAAACATAGAATTCAGCAGGCAGTAGCAAGACTAATCGATGAAGGCCTCGAATTCGACGAAGATCTCTTGCTGACGACATCAACCGGGAAAGTTCGGTGGGTGAGGTGTTTGGGAAAGGGAGAACGGATCAATGGAAAATGCGTCAAAATATTTGGAAGCTTTCAGGATATTCACGCCTCAAAATCACTTGAGATTCAAATTCGCGAGATACTTGGCAGTATCTCAGATGCCTTTTATGCATTAGACAGGGACTGGAGGTTTACCTACTTCAATAGAGAAGCAGAAAACTTATTAAATAAATCCGAAAAATCGGTCATCGGAAAAAGCATATGGGAAGAATTTCCGCAGGTAATAGGGACCCCCCTAGAGATGATATACAAACGGGTAGCTTTCGACGGAAGACCCACTTCTTTTGAGTATTTTTTCCCGGGTGATGGAAAATGGTATGAAGTAAACGCCTATCCATTTAATGGCGGGGTTTCTGCTTATTTTAAAAATATTGATGACCGAAAACAAACCGCAGAAGCGCTCCGAAAAGCTTCCGAAGAGAAAACAATGATCCTGGAAAGTATCGGTGATGCATTCTTTACGGTAAACACCAGTTTCGTGGTTTCCTATTGGAATAAAAAAGCAGAAGAGCTGATATACGTAAGCCGAGAGGAAATTGTCGGGAAAAACCTCTGGGAAGTACTTCCACTTGCCCGGAATTTACCGGCTTTTACCCTGCTACACAAGGCGCTTGAAACCGGAGAAACCGTCGCATTTGAAGAATATTTTATCGATAAATACCTAGACATAAAGGTATACCCGTCAGAAACCGGGCTTTCGATCTTCTTTCAGGACATTTCGGAAAGGAAGCGTTCCGAACAAGACTTATTGGCGGCCAATGAGCGGTTCGAAAAAGTAGCAGAGGCCACGAATGATTCCATTTGGGACTGGGACATAGAAAACAACACGTTCTTTCGCGGAAAAGAAATAGAAAAATTCTTCGGAGCCCCTGTAAAATTGTACAAGCAGGAAAGTGACTTCTGGCGGGAAAATTTAGACCCTGTACAACTGCAAAGTTTGAGACAAAACATCATGGACGCCGTCGCGAATCCCAATCAAACGCGTTGGGAAATAGAATACAAAATTATCAAAAGTAACGGTGACGTCGCCCACATAGCTGACCGGGGCATAATCATCCGAAATAGCGACGGAAAAGCCACCCGAATGGTAGGGGCCATGTCCGACATTTCTGAAAGAAAAAAACACGAAGACAAACTAACCGAACTGAATAAAAAACTCGAAAATTACGCGAAGGAATTGGAAATCACCAATGAGCAATTGGAACAGTTTGCCTTTATCGCATCGCACGATTTGCAGGAACCCTTGCGGATGATTTCAAGTTTTCTGGATTTGCTAAAAAAGAAGTACGGGCACCTACTTGACGAAAAAGGGCATCAATATATCTTTTATGCCATTGATGGCGCCAAGCGGATGAAACAAATCATCCTTGACCTTTTAGACTATTCGAGAGCGGGCAAGAACGACAACGAATTTGAAAATCTCGATCTAAATCTGGTACTTGCCGAGTACACATTACTCAGAAGGAGAATCATAAAGGAAAAGAATGCCGTTATCCAAAGTGAAGATCTTCCTATAATAAGGGGGCTAAAAGCACCCTTGACGCAGACCATGCATTGCCTACTCGACAATGCCATCAAATACTCCAAAGTGAATGAACCTCCTGTCATCAAGATCAACGTGGAAAATAAGAAAGACGACGGGTGGTATGTCTCCGTCAGCGATAATGGCATAGGGGTAGATCAAAAATTTTTCGAGAAAATTTTTGTAATCTTCCAGCGTTTACACAACCGCAGCCAATATAGCGGTACGGGCATTGGGCTTGCAATTGCCAAAAAACATGTGGAGTCCTGGGGAGGAAGAATCTGGATAGAGTCAAAAGCTGGTCAGGGGTCTACCTTTTACTTTTCTATCCCACATGTCCCAAGTAGAACGACAGAAATTATACAATGACGAAAACGACGGAAATCTGGTTAGTTTTTTGGCACACAGTATCTCCCTATTCCTATCGGGAAAGGCTACCCCCGATAAATTGGAGCAAGTTCCCGCCTTTAAATATCAACAAATAAATACATGAAAGAAGCCCAAATCTTATTGGTAGAAGACAATGAAGGAGATATTATCCTTACACTAGAGGCATTCGAAGAAAGCAAGATAAAAACGAAGATAAGCGTGGTCAAAAACGGACGTGACGCGCTCGAGTTTTTATATCGGCGCGGAGAATATACCGAAGCACCAAAACCTGATATAATCATTCTGGATATTAATATCCCCATCTTTAACGGACATGAGGTCTTGAAAAAAATCAAAGAAGATCCCGCATTAAAGATAATTCCGGTGATTATGCTTACCACGTCATCAAATCGAAAAGATATTCACTTAGCCTACGAAAATCACAGCAACAGCTACATCACGAAACCCATCGATATTGATGAATTTCTTAAAGCAATCCTTAAAATTGAGGAGTTTTGGTTGCAGCTGACTAAACTTCCGGATTGACCCGATAGGAACATATTTGTGCTTCAATTCCCTTCCGTCATACCTCCAAACCGTAAATGACGACCTATTTTTGCATATACAACGCTCAGGTCACTTTCCGAAATCCATTCCTATGCTCACTAAAACAACAAACATGCTAGATACGCCTGGCCGGATTCAACATTTCACGCTTACAGCCCATGGGATAGAGGGAGAGACGATAGGTGCTCGCTTTAACATTTCATTTTTCAAAGAGGGCATCGTCCGGGTTCAGGTGACAAGAAATAGCTCTTTTAGCCCTAACCCCTACAGTGTCATCCTTTCTCCGCAGTTGTCGCGTTTCGGCTTTTCTGAAAATGCGGATTTCATCTTCCTTTCGTCGACGATGATGGATGTCCGGATTCAGAAAGTAAATCTCGCAGTGACGTTTATGGATAAGCGGGGCCTTATTTTAAGTGAGGACGACCCCAACTTTGGCATCGCTTGGCAGGGAACAGAAGTCAGCAACTATAGAAAGTTACAACCTTGGGAGAAATTCATCGGCTTGGGAGAAAAAACCGGCGCACTAAATCGCTGGGGACAGGCATATACCAACTGGAACACGGATCATTTTGGATACGACAATAACGCTGATCCGCTTTACATGTCCGTGCCGTTCTTTATCGGACTGCATCATGGAACGTGTTACGGTACATTTTTCGACAATACCCACAAATCCGTTTTTAACTTCGGCGCAAGCAACAATAAATACAGCTATTTCAGTGCAGAGGACGGAGACTTGGATTATTATTTTATTCATGAGCATACTGTGCCCGATACCATCTCCTCCTATACTGCGCTCACTGGAAGACTCGAAATGCCTCCGCTTTGGTCGTTGGGGTTTCAGCAGTGCAGGTATTCCTACTACCCAGATCGGGATGTGATCCGCCTTGCGGAAACGTTCAGGGACAAGGACATTCCTTGTGATGTAATCTACTTGGACATCCATTATATGGAGAACTACAAAGTGTTTACCTTCGACGGTGAAAACTTCCCTGATCCGGCAGGTTTAATTAGACGGTTGAAGGAAATCGGCTTTAAACTCGTAGTGATTTTGGATCCTGGGATAAAGGTGGAGAGCGGATATTCTCCCTTTGAGGAAGGAAAAACCCGCGGGCTATTTCTGAAATACCCCGATGGAACGGATTACGAAGGGAATGTTTGGCCGGGCTGGTGTACTTTTCCGGATTTTACCAATCCGGAAACGAGGCAGTGGTGGGCGGAGAAAATGGCATTTTATACCGATCTTGGTGTAGATGGCTTCTGGACAGATATGAATGAACCGGCAAGTTGGGGGCAACATACACCCAACCTGGTGCAGTTTGACTTTGAGGGTGAACAAGTAAGCCACCGTAAGGGAAGAAACGTCTATGGCATGCAGATGGCCCGTAGTACACAGGAGGGCGCAAAAAAAGGCAGGGCAAACAAACGTCCCTTTGTGCTTACGCGCGCTGGATTTGCTGGAATTCAGCGGTCCGCCGCCGTGTGGACCGGAGACAACCTGGCCAACGACGATCATATGCTGTTAGGCATAAGGCTAGTCAATAGCCTAGGCCTGAGTGGTGTTCCTTTCGCGGGATACGATATCGGGGGATTTGTTGGTCATACGCCGCCCAGCCTGTTTGCAAGATGGATGAGCATTGCTGCATTCGCGCCCCTTTGTAGATCGCATTCTATGATCAACAGTACCTCATCCGAACCCTGGTCTTTTGGCGAAGAAGTGGAAGAAATATGCAGGAACTACATCAAGTTGCGGTATAAGCTTCTCCCGCTTTTTTACTCGGCTTTTTATAAAGCCCATACCACAGGTCTACCGGTAGCGAAAAGCCTTGCCATTGATTATCCTTTTGACGAAAAAATCTATCTACCCTCCTACGAAAACGAATTCCTTTGCTGTGATACGTTATTAATAATACCAGTAGTGAGCTTCAAAGATGTCACGAAAGGGTACCTTCCGGAAGGGACCTGGTATTATTTCTTTAACGACTCCCCCCATGCCGGAAGCCAAGAGGTTTTTCTGGACTGCCCACTAAACTACCTACCGGTTTTCGTAAAAGGAGGGGCCATACTTACGTTACAGGACAGTGTGGACCACACAGGGACTTCCAAAAAGGACTACCTTTATATCCACGTCTACAAAGGGGCAGGGGTTAGTCGACAGCTACATTATGAGGATTCCGGAGAGGGAGATCAAGATGGTGCTTTTCTAAAAAGAGAATTCATCCTAGATTCGGAAAACCTAATGTTTACCATGGGAACTGCGGAAGGGGAGTTTAATAGCCAATACGCGACACTTGTTGTGTTTTTTCACGGATTTGACGCGAAATCCGCACGGGTTAATGGAAGTATTCATCCCCTGGAACATCAAGACGTTTCCTTTTTGAAAAAGATTAGCAACTTTGATCCCTTGCCAAGTGGCAAACACCCCAATCATTTCTGCAAAAAAGTACCTTACTTCTCTGTTGAAAACAGCAAAAATCAAATTGATATCCAACTAATGAAATGAACAAGTAGGTAATAACACTTCCACGACAAAACGGCTACAGGCTTTGACTGGATCAAAATGGGGGGCAGGTAATTAGGTAAAGCCACCGCAAAAGGCATGAATGTGGTTTCGATTGGAAAGGAGTTTAGGGATAAACAGGTGTAGAGGAGAAACAACTGCTGATAAGGATTTTGTTTGGGCAAAAAATTAAAATTGGCCTATATTGCACGATGGGCGTATATTGATTCAGAAAACGGTATACTGCCTTTTCAATTACAAAACCCAGCACAACAACTATGAGTAATTATGTCATTGGAGTAGATTTTGGGACTGACTCCGTACGTTCCGTATTGGTAGATGCCCAAGACGGAAAAACCATCGCCACGGAAGTTTTCCATTACCCCAGGTGGAAACAGGGAAAATACTGCAACCCCAACACCAATCAATTCAGACAACATCCATCAGACCACCTGGAAGGTCTAGAAGCGACAATCAAAGGGGTTGTCGCAAAGAGCGGTATTCAAGCTGAATTCATAAGGGGAATATGCGTGGACACGACCGGTTCTTCTCCTCTTCCTGTTGACGAAAATGGTGAAGCGTTGGCGTTTACTCCCGGCTTTGAGGAAAATCCCAATGCAATGATGGTTCTCTGGAAAGACCACACGGCCATCGCTGAAGCGGCAGAAATCAATCAGCTTGCACGAACATGGGGTGGAATTGATTACACCAAATTTGAAGGGGGAATTTATTCCTCTGAATGGTTTTGGTCTAAAATACTGCATATCATTCGATCTGATCAAAACGTAGCGACTGCAGCCCATTCATGGATGGAGCATTGCGACTATATCACAGCGAGGCTGATAGGAAATAACGATCTACAGGCCCTAAAAAGAAGCAGATGCGCCGCAGGCCATAAGGCCCTATGGCATGAATGCTGGGGCGGTTTACCGGCAACCGATTTCTTAGAGCGCCTAGATCCCCGACTTGCTGACCTCAAGGAGAGGCTCTATGAAAAAACCTATACTTCGGACCAACCTGCGGGGCATCTGTCTGACGCATGGGCAAAGGCATTGGGGCTCAGCAACGAGACCATTGTCGCTGTGGGAACCTTTGACGCACATGCTGGTGCCGTAGGCGGAGAAGTCAGCGACCATACGCTCGTAAAAGTGATGGGGACTTCAACCTGTGATATCATGGTAACATCCTACGAAAACCTGGGCAAAAAGCTGGTAAAAGGGATCTGCGGACAAGTAGACGGGTCTGTTGTACCTGGTACCATAGGCTTGGAAGCCGGACAGTCTGGTTTCGGGGATGTACTCGCCTGGTTCAAAAACATCATCATCCAGCCTGTTCGAGAACTAATTGAGGCTAATCCATCGCTATCAGCCGCCCAGAAAATTTCGCTGACCGAAGAACTGGAAACCAATCTATTAAACCATCTTTCGGAGCAAGCGCTGTCGCTAGCGCCGGGCGAAAGCGTACCGCTTGCACTTGACTGGATTAACGGTCGGCGAACCCCAGATGCCAATCAGGCGCTTACGGGAGCAATCATGGGCTTAACCATGGGTACGGACGCCCCGCGGATGCTCAAAGCACTTGTAGAATCCATTTGCTTCGGCTCAAAAAGGATCGTAGAGCGATTTAAAGAAGAGGGCATCGAAATAAAAACCATAATAGGCCTGGGTGGTGTGGCAAAAAAGTCACGCCTTGTGATGCAAACGATGGCAGATGTGTTAAACATGCCCATAAAAGTAGCTTCCTCCGATCAGGCCCCGGCACTTGGCGCGGCGATGTATGCCGCTGTAGCGGCGGCCGTTTATCCTGATCTTCAGACGGCGATCTCGCAGATGGGAAATGGCTTTGATGGTGTATATTATCCCCAAGAGGACCAATCAGCTGCCTATGCGGCCGTTTATGAACGCTACCTGAAATTCGGAAATTTTGTAGAGAGCATTACTGCGAAATAACGGTTGATGCGAACAAAGTTTTTAAGTTAGATCAGGTTCAGCGGGTAAGCCTAAGCGACCAATAATTTGGCTTACCCGCGTTTTTTGCCCGTAAAAATGTCCCTATTTCGCAGTATTTACATTTTTTGACAAAAAAAAACCAAAGCCAGATACCTCCGCATAATATTTAATTTAAATTCATTTGCATAATGAAACAGAATTCCCTAAAATTAGAGTAATATTATCTATCGAAAATACTCAAAACAAAAAATTAATTTTGAGGTTTATTTTCGGACAATGCAACCATTGTGCATGGTATTTGCGCAACAACTACATTTGACGAAGAAACTTAAAACAAAACGCTTATTCAGCATCATTTACCCCCAAAAATAAACATGTATGAAAAATTATAACACCTTCATCATTGTTTTTCTCATTCTCTGTTCCGCCTGCCTTTCCCAGCGGGATTTTGTGGCAGAGTACGACTATAACTACCGTGGTTCGTTCAAGAAATACAAAACCTTTGGATTTGTGGAAGAAGACGGCAGAAACAACAGTGACGTGGACGGCGTCATTGAAAAGACAATCTCCTCCAGATTGGGTTCTCAGGGATTTAGGTTAAAGGACAATAATCCAGATTTACTGATTATCTATAAACTTTATCTCTCTGAGGTGAGGTATCGGGGCTATAATCAGCCGGACTTCGACTTTTGGTTAAAAAAACAGGGGATTGATTTATTGGAAGACGAAATGGACAGCGTCGCACGGGAGAAAATGCGCGAAAACTACAATGCCGTCAAATATACCGAGAACGACGGTATGTTAGTCGTATTGGTCATAGACCACAAAAAAGGAAACACAGTATGGCAGGGATATACAAACGCCTACTTTGATTACAACTCGCCGAATATAAACATCGATCTCACCCGTGCCACCTATAAGGTAATGGATCAGTTTAAGATTCTAACGCAACAAAATTAAGAGGGGCCCGACCAATAGTCGGGCTTTCTTGCTTTATTTTCTTGCCTTGTTGCGCACATAGATAAGCTTATGCCTTCCTTTGTGCTGTTCGCGTTCTTCTACCTCAAATTTTTCCAGCGAGGCTATAAGAGGGGTAAGTTTGGGGAACCCGTAATTCCTGGCGTCAAAATTGGGCTGTTTCTTTTGCAACAAATTCCCTACATCCCCCAAAAATGCCCATCCATCTTCATCCGCGAGGTCTGAAATGGTAGCGGCTATCAGGCGGATGACGTTTTGATTGATTTTGTCGACGGATTTTTCGGGAGCGTCGTTCGGTTTTGACCCCTCAGGATCATCCTGACGAAGGATTTCCAAGTAGATGAATTTGTCGCAGGCTACAATAAAGGGGTCCGGTGTCTTCTTCTCTCCCAATCCGATAACAAGCATGCCTGCCTCCCGCAGACGTGTAGCTAACCTAGTAAAATCGCTATCACTTGACACAAGGCAGAATCCGCTGACCTTATCGGCGTACAAGATGTCCATTGCATCGATAATCATAGCGGAATCTGTGGCATTTTTACCCACAGTATACCCATATTGCTGAATGGGGTTAATGGCATTTTCCAATAAGACCCCTTTCCACCTTCCCAAATTCGGCTTGGTCCAATCCCCATAAATCCGCTTGATCGTCGGGTTGCCGTATTTTGCGATTTCCTCCATCATTTCCTTTACATGCTGTGTGGGCACGTTATCCGCATCTATCAATACGGCCAAATTGTGATCTGTCTTCATCGCATCTAAATAATTTGTAAAATCGTCTTCACTACGAAGGTATCAAAAGCAGTTTGGTAAATTATCATTAGGAGGATAAAATACGTAAATAGGTTTCTTTTTTTCACCGAAACTGTAATTTTCTTATTCAAAAAGGATGGTATAATTATTGAGTGAGCTGGAAAAAACACACAAATGAAATTTAAAACCCGAAAAAAAGTGGTCATTGGCTTCATATTGGCCATTTCCCTTATCGCTGGGGTAAGTACCCTCACCTATATCAGTGTAAAGAACCTCTTGGATTCCGTGGATACGCTTTCAGCCCCTAACGAGCGATTGATGGAATACAATCAGCTACTATCGGATATCTACAAGCTGGACCAGATTGGCTTCCCCATGGAAAATATGGTTCCCGATTCGCTCGATTATTTAGCTAAAATAGAAAACCGGCTCCTTACGTTGGAGGAAAATTCCCAAGACCCCATAGAAGCCTATAAGCTTAGCGGAATACGATACAACATGCAGGAGCTGATCGAAGTCCAGATGAACCTTTCGGAGGTTAAGGCGAGTCTGATGACCAGAGATTTTAGTAAAGAGGCATTGGACAATATTGAGCGGAGAATTGAAAGGCAAAAGGAACAGCGTTCCTTACAAAACATAGACCGAGCCTATTCCAGACTAAACCCAGGTCGGGGAACTCCAGACACGCTTCCTCTTCCTCATTCCCTTATAAAACCATCCTTGGAACCCAGTGGAATTACCCTCTCGGAAAGAAAAGAAATGGAAGCATTTATTGCCTACATTGAGAATAACCTAAACGAGGAGGCTACATCCACACCGGATAATATCTCTGTGGCTGATTCTGTGCTAACGGCCTTAAAAATCAACCTCCTGGCACTGACCAATGAAGAACGCATCTTAAGGACCCGCCTGGCTAATCTTGAGAAGCAACTGACAAGGAAGAACCGGGAATTGATCATTTACATTCAGGATATCATTTCATCGCTCCAGCAGGAAGCTGTCCAGGCATCCCAGGATGAAAATAATGCAGCATATGACCTTACTTATCAGCTCTCTATCTTACTAGCATTTCTAACCTTTTTGGGTATTCTCGGCTCAGGTGCATTTATCTTTAGCATTATTAAGGAAATAAACAAAACGGAGCATTATCATCTACAGCTTGAAGAGGCAAAACGTAAATCTGACAACCTGGCCAGAACCAAACAGGAATTTTTGGCAAATATGAGCCATGAAATAAGGAACCCGCTCCATGTAATCCAAGGGTACCATGACGTACTGAAAAAAACGCCATTATCCCCAGAACAGCGGGAATACCTGAATATGTCCAGTTTTGCCTCAGACACGCTACTGGGCGTGGTCAACGATATTCTGGATTTTTCTAAGCTGGAGGCCGGAAAAATTAGCATTTCTGAAGTACCTTTTAATCCTAAGACGCTATTCATCAAAACGCGGGATTTCTTTAAGAACCAAGCGGCGGAAAAAAACCTTCGCTTAGCGCTTACCCTAGATTTGCCATCACAGAAATGGTTGCTGGGAGATGAACTTCGCATCCGACAAATACTCAATAACCTCCTTTCCAACGCAATCAAGTTCACCGAACAAGGCGAAGTAACCCTAAAGGCCGTCTATCAGGAAGGATCCCTTTGTATTGAGGTCAAAGATACCGGGCTGGGCATGTCCCCCGATGTTCAGGAAACGATATTCGGGGAATTCAACCAAGGTGACGGAACCATCACCAGAAAGTATGGCGGTACCGGGCTGGGGTTAACGATTGTAAAAAAACTAGCAGAAATCATGAACGGCTCCTTGGGGCTCGTTAGCCAGGTTGGAGTGGGAACCACCATTGACATTCGCCTCCCTATGGACACTGTCGAACCCGCTAAGGAAAATAGCCTACCTCCCGTAGGTACGTATTCCTTACAGCATTTGCAGATTCTTTTGGTAGATGATGATCCCATTGTCCTGAAATTCACCGAACACTTATTGACCGCGCTTGGAGCATCGGTTAGCGGGCACCTCGGTGGGAAAGAGCTACTGGAAAATTTTGAAGAGAAGGCGTATGACTTGGCAATGTTCGATATTCAAATGCCCGAAGTAAGCGGTTATGACGCCCTCCGCTGGATAAAGCGTAAGCCTGCTTATAAGACACTTCCCATACTTGCCTTGACGGCTAATGTCTATGCCAAAGAAAAAGAGCGACTAGATGAAGTGGGCTTCTCGGGGCTCATTTTGAAGCCGTTTAAGGAGCAGGAACTTATCACGCAGGTAGCGAAATACTTGAATCTTAAGGATACCTCTAGGCAAGCCGTAACGCCAGATTCCGCTTACTCTACGCGACAAACCGCCCTCTATGACCTAACGGAAATTGCAGAATTCTGCATGGGGGATGAAGAACTACTTCGAGAACTGGTGACCGACTTTTGTACCCATACCCGGGCGGATGTATTGAAACTGTACGAGGCATTCCAATCAGAAAACACATCACGCTTACGGGAAATTGCGCATCAGCTCGCAAGCAGATTATCCCAATTCAAAATAGGAACAGGCGCTAGAGCACGGTATCTGGAAGATCAGTTAAAAACCGGAAACACGGAGGATTTATCAGGAATTGTAGAAGAAATCAAGGGTAAAACAGAAAAAGTCCTTGACCAGATGATCGAAGATTTCCAACTTGGCCTCGCCGAGTCCGTTAAGTAGCGGAAAGCGTATAAAAAAAGGAGTAATTTCATAAACGAAATTACTCCCATACTCGAGTAGGAACGTTTCAGCTACATCGTTTTGATCTGTAGCATCAGTTCCTTTGGATCTATAGGTTTGCTTACAAAGGCGTCAGCGCCTGCCTGCCTGGCCTCCTCGGCCACTTCATCGTTAGAAAAGCGCGTAATCAAAATCACTTTCGTCTCTGGATCCTTTGTTTTTATCCTTTTCAAAATAGCAATGCCGCTTTCGTCGGGCAGGCGGTAATCCAGAATTGCAAGGTCAAAGCTGGCTCCTTCAAGAAGGGAATAGGCGCCTTTGGCAGACTGGGCGTCTGATACGGAATACCCGTTTTTGATCAAAAATCGCGTCAACATCTTGCAAAAAACAACATCGTCTTCCACAATGAGAATGTTATTAATCATATCACTCATGGGTCATTTGTATTAAAGTTGGTTCAAATAATTTGATGGCATGTTGGTCTATTGCGTAGACGGCCATGACACTTTGCATAAATCCCTGTATAAGCTCATCTAATCCCAGACCTAGCAGGCCGAAATTCCGGACATCAAACAACATGAGTCTTTCGTCGGCGTAAGTCCATCCGTCCTCTCCCTTGATTGACAGATTGGTGCCGTACATGTCCCAGGAATCCATTCCGTCTGGGATTGGTTGGTTAAGTGGGATTCTGGCCCTCCGAGAATAGGCCGCTAATGGGCGCATCCCGTCTTCGGTAGCATGCATCATCATCCGGATATCAAAGGCATAACTTCTTCCCTTTGTATCCGGCAGGGTACCAACATGATACCAGTTTTTGCTAGGATCTGTCCCCTCTATAAAATTACTGGCAATCAACTGCTGGACAATATACGGATTAGGTGCTTCTGCATCAAGCTCGGAAAGGGCTTGTGTCAACTCGCTCTCACTAATGATCGTATATACGCCTTGACCTGCATTGCTGTCCGGCACCTTAATCACCATGGATCCACCCAAATCGGCAAATGACTTTTCCAACCCCTTATAGGTGACACCGCGGTAGGTAACTGGTGTGAATATGGAAAGCCCTTTCTCCACAAACCTTTTATTGAAATGCTCATAGGCAATGCTAGCGACTTCCTTATTTCTCCCACCGGCTAGACAGGCTTCTATAGGGTTGAGGAGCAAGGTTCTACTGTTTTTTACGATTCGGTTCCACGGATTTTGCGTGACATACCGGAAGGCAGCGCGGATTTCCACCCATTCTCCATCAGTTCCCTTGACGTACAGCTTTTCGTTCCTGAAGACCGCAGGCGGGTCGCCATCCCGTTCATCGAATTTTGCCAGATAAACGTCCTCTTCGAAGATGTCTGCAATGGTAGCGGCATACCCTACGTTTTCCATGGGATTTTTATCATAGATCACTGCAAGTGCCCCGGGCTCCTTGTGGGCGTCTACCATGGGCTTGAAAGTAGTCTCAATCAGGCGCTTATAGCCGCCCTTTTCCGCATTCATTTCCAATATAGGCATAGATTTCTGGCCCGACGGACAGCTATTGGTTTCTATGACCGTAAGCTTCCGATTTCCTTCATGATTGGTAACATGCATGAGGTCTGTACCCGACCAGCGAAAATAGGTCGGCTGATACGCTAACAACTTAGCAACTGCTTCTGCATCCGCCCTTGGATTCAGCCGGCAGTACCGCTCCTGAATCTGATGATTTGAAAGGTTTAAAAAATAAGCCACCAAGGGATGGATGGAAGAATTAAGTACCCTGGGATACCAATGGTCTGTAGCTTCAAAGTCTCCCGGTTCTACCAGGTGAACATTCGGTGATATGGATAATTTCATTTTCTTTAATTCAAACGTTGTGTAATAATTCTTGGATAATGGGTATGTTTTTCCACAGCATTAGGCAACCACTTATAACCATACTGGCTACCACAATCCGCCTAAAGATCATCGGAGACATTCTCCCGAGAATGATTTTGCCAATGTATACGGCTAGGATTGAGCTCAGCCCAATCAATATGCCATAGTTGATTACTTCCCGCGTTACGAAACCCAGGTAGGCATAGCTAATAATTTTTGTTACATGAAGAAGAATTGCGTTTGCGGACCGGGTGCCAAGCAGTGATTCTTTTGTAATCCCGTAATTCAAGTAGGCAGAATTCATCAATGGCCCTACCCCACCGATCAGTCCGGACATAAAGGAAACGATAAGGCCCATTGGGGCGAAGTGCCATGCTTTGATCTTGAACTTTGGAGGGGTTTCCTTTTGATTATACTGAAACACAGTGGAAATCAGCAATAATCCAATCAATAATTGGAGGTATTCGGTTGAAAGGATGGCAAACATGTTGGCTCCAAGTATAGAGCCCACTATGGTAGACGGAAAGAGCCATAGAAATAGTTTCCAGTCTATATCCCTCCAAAAAAGAAGTACCTTGGAGATACTTCCCATTCCTATGCTGATTGTCATCACCGGAGCAACGGACCTAACCCCTACGACCACAGCGACAAGAGGCATCAATAACAAACTAGCTCCTCCCCCACTAAGCGTACTTAAAATGAATACAACAAAGGCTCCTACCAATACCAAAAATATGGTCATGAAATTTGATGTTTAATGAATGAATTGGGTTAAACGGCGTACCATATTCCACAGCAAAAGTGATTTTAGCGCGGTTTATACCCTTCAGTGAGCTATTTTATATTTTTCCAACTTGTTGTACAGCGTTTTCCGATCCATGTTTAGCTGCTTGGCCGCTTTTGACTTGTTGTATTTTGTCTCCGACAATACTTTTTGGATAAGTAACTTTTCCCTTTCTTCAAAAGACTGCTTCAGTCCCATCGCAGAATCCGCTTTAGGAATACTTAAATCTTCTTCGGAAAGCTCCAAGGGAATCGCAGAAGCCTGAATGTCCCCTTTGCCCGTTAGCAATACGGCCCGCCTTATAACATTCTTCAACTCCCTGATATTACCCGGCCATGAGTATGAAAGAAAGGTCTGAATAACCGCTTCGCTAAACCCAGTCACCTGCTTCTGAAGTTGCTCGTTGCTAGTGTCAAGAAACTGACTGGCGAAATGGAGCAAATCCTCTTTTCGATCCCTAAGTGGCATGGCTTTGATGCTAAACTCATTGATCCGGTGGTATAAATCCTCCCTAAAGGATCCGCTCGCTGTACCTTCGAGCAAGTCTTCGTTTGTTGCCGCAATAATGCGCACATTCACCGCGATGTCTTTGTTATCACCGATTTTCCGAATCCTGCGTTCTTGTATGGCCCGAAGGAGCTTGATCTGCACCTCGTAGCTCAAATTCCCGATTTCATCCAAAAATAGGGTACCTCCGTCTGCCGATTCGAAATGCCCCTTCTTATGGTCAATGGCACCGGTAAATGCGCCTTTTACATGACCAAATAATTCACTTCCGGCGAGTTCCTTAGAAAGCGAACCGCAATCTACCGCGACAAACGGCCCGCTATTTCTCGAAGATAACGTATGGATCCGCTTTGATATGTACTCCTTTCCCGTACCGCTTTCTCCCAACACAAACACGCTCATATCGGTGGGCGCAACGAGCTTTATATGATTTTCCAGAAGTTGAGAATGGGGACTTGTACCGATAAAATAGCTGTCCTTCTCTCTTACGACTGCAGATTTTGCGTCTTTGGGAACAGGATTTATAGAACCCTTTTCCGGTTGATCCTCCTTCGGGTTTGCTAAAGCCGACGTTACGGCATGTAATAGTTCATCCGGTTGTATCGGCTTAGTGATATACTCAACTGCCCCAAGTTTCATAAAATTTACAGCAGTACGAATGTCCGAATAATTCGTAATCAGGATCAGCGGTATCCTCAAAGAACGCTGGTTCACCTGCTCCAGGATATCCATACCCGTACCATCTGGAAGCCTATAATCTGTAATGATTAAGTCATAGGTACGGCTGGTGATGGCTGCCAATCCCTCTGCGACTCCCACAGCGTGGGAGACCTCCAGGTTGTTCTTTTCCAAAAAATTCTTAATTATTTTCGAATAGGTTAAATCATCCTCTATTAGAAGAATTTTGTTCATGGATGCTCATTTAAATATAGATCATGACGTATAGCTATGCCATCCAATCTCTATACCAATTCGATGTCGGGCATTAAAAGTTTAGCGGGAAAGATCGGCCAGCTCTAGATCATCCATTAACTCCATATACACTGAGTCCGTCTCCGGGCCATTGTTCATGTAAATAAACTGTACACGGGTCCATGTAATTAAGATAGTAGCTAAAAAGCTAATGGCCAGCATTAGGACAATTACGAACTTTTGGATTTGAATAGGCATTTCTGTAGACTATTGATGGTACAAAGCCACAGTCAAACCCTATTCCATACTTAAAATACTCATTTTCAGTATTATAAAATTCACCTCTGATGAAAAATTGATGAATCATGCTACACATTGTAGCGAAGGTCCCCAACTATTCCGGAGCATCCCGCTTATCCTTCCCAAGGGAAACGGTGAAATTTTCGGGGTCTCCCGAAATATTCAGATTGACAAACCGGATTCTCCTATCCTGATCGCGATAGACAATGGCATCTTCTTGCTCCGGATCAATTTCTTCCTTACCCTTCCCTGCGAAAAGTGAACGGAACCCAACCTGAGTTACTAAACCGAGGGGAATACGGATGAAATAATCCATTTTCAAATCGAGGGATTGTCTTCCGGAGAGCTCAATGAATCCCAGACTTGAATTAATGTTCATAGAAGGGATGTTTAAAATACCCTCCTTCAGCTCAAAGGTATTTTGAAGCGTATCAAAGCGGACCATTTGGAGATTCTTATCCTTGAAATAGGAGGAAACGGCCTCTAAGGGGGTGAAGTTTACCAGACTTCCCTGTGTTACGGTCAAGTCCATTAATGCATTGCTTTTCTCAACAATCGGCGTCAGATCAGGATGAACTAAAAAATTACTTTTGATGGTTCCGCTTATTTTTCCGTGTAGATTTTCATTAATCATCACATCTTGACCGAAATTATCAAACTTAATCATCAGCTTATCAATATCTAGGTCTTCAGCTATCATCGTGCTGTTAAAATAAATATGTGTAGGATCGGAACCATTGAAATAGCCCTGCATTCCGAGACTCCCTCCCGCGAGGTTGAAATGAAGGGTATCGAGATGCAAAAAATGATCTTCCGTTGTCCGCATGTCACCTTTTACATTCTCCAACCAATACGTATGGTAATTTAGGCGGCCAATGTCCGCCATAAACCGCATATCGGAAAAGGGAAGGTCAAAGATGTTAAAGGTATCCTCATGGGCAACTGCCGAAGCCTCATTAGGCTGATAATTCAAAAGCGCATCCAAATCCAACGCCTCCGCTCTAAGCGTTAGTTCATTATCTTTTACCTTATGTTCCAAATCATCGCCCGCAAAGTAGGACATATCGATCTCGAAGTTACTCTGCCCCATCTTCCCACCAAACTTTTCAACACGTACGTTTCCTTGTTCGAAATGAATGCTTCCGGAAAAATCCTCCAATGCCAAGGGATGCATCCTCATTTTCCCTTCAAGGGCTTCAACCATTAAATCCGCAGAGTGGAG
>WGNT01000175.1 GCA_016124425.1 Cytophagales bacterium | reverse complement strand
CTACATTCATTTGATTGAATTACACGATCCTCGCTTTGTAATATTGCCAAAACTGCTATAATTGAGATCATTATCAAGGTACCTATTATTTTGACATCTATATCTTTTATAATCATAGTCCCCCCATTTTTAACTTAATATATTGAGGAATTTTTACAGGTTCAAATGTCCATGTGTAAGTTGAGGTATCTGTCCTCGATATATCTTGTCCAATTCCTAATGAATGTGAACTAGACCTAAACAATAACGGGTTTAATGAATTTATATTGATTAAATAACCATCTCCTCCAAAAGTATAGGAGTATAACAACGCCCCAATTGAAATCTCTGATCCAGGCACTTGTAAAGCTTTTGCATTTATTCTTTCAGTTGAAATTGAGCTTATTGTTCCCCCTTCTACGTACCCTGATATATCGATTCCCGGTAAGTATTTTATTGTGAAAAATGCTTTAGAATTACTTCCATCTTCAACACCTCTATACTATTTACCGAATCCTAAGCTAAATTTAAAGCCAATTGATGTAATTTTCAGTGAATTTCCCTTAATCGGATCACCCCAGGCACCATAATAGTGAGATCAACGTGAGGTACACCATTTTTTTCATAGATTACTCTATACGCTAAATCTCCTCCCCTCGGATACCAAACTTGGTACTTTCCGTTTACAAAAACAATTTCATTGCCGCTATCGTCAAAAGAAGAACCTCAGTACCCATATCCCCCAATGCTTTTTGCAAATGCTTTATCCTTTTTGTAGGAGTCACTCCCTCCCCACATCGACGAATCTGAATTCCCAATCCCATCAGACCAATGATTGCCAGAACCAGGATTTGTGCGGGTAAACTTGGGCATAAGGTCAAACGGATTCTGGGAATAGCTTGTCGCATAGGTATTCCCTGTACCCCACATTCCTGCATCATCTCCCATCAAACCCATCGGGTCACTGTACCGGGCCGGATTGTTAAACCCAAAATGGTAGGGACTTAAGCCCGGTACACTGGCTCATTTCCTGATCTCTAATCTGATAAGCCTCTCCCACAACTAAAAATAGTTTGTCTCCACAGGAATTACAAATGAATGCTGGCCGAATAACCGTCCAAGGTATATTTTATTTGGATGGGTCTTGAAACTTCAGTCAAACCGTATTCAAAATTCTAGGCATTTGTTTACTAAGAGGTTCTTTGGTAAGCCATTGCAAATGGCATTGAACGGATTACGACTGCAAAGGAACTTAGGAATATTAGGGTGTAAAGGATTTTACACCCAGTCGTAGGACCCTCCCGGTTTTAACCGGGATGCTCAGAACCAGCTGAGCTAAACTAAAATAATATTATCTCCAAAAAAAAGCCCTACCTGTCTTTCGACAAGTAAGGCTTCATTACGTGGGAGTTGAGGGATTCGAACCCCCGACCCTCTGCTTGTAAGGCAGATGCTCTGAACCAGCTGAGCTAAACTCCCAAAAAAACAAAACCATATTTGGTTTCGATTCCCTGAATAGGTTTGCAAATGTAGCAGTATTTCGATTGCTGTCAAATGTTCCGGACTATTTTTTTTAACCCCCCACTTCAAGTAACTGAATATCACCAAAAAAATATCAGGTATCGAAACTGATGCCCTGTGCCAAAGGCAATTCATTTCCAAAATTGATGGTATTAGTTTGCCTGCGCATATAGGCTTTCCATGAATCGGATCCAGATTCCCTTCCGCCACCGCTCTCCTTTTCTCCGCCAAATGCCCCACCCATCTCCGCTCCTGAGGTAATATAAAATGGTTTACATGTCGGAAATCGTAAAAGTACCAAAAACCTATCCATAAAAAAGGCCGCTCTTGACGAGCGGCCCAAAGATGTTACACTGTACCTACTTAGGTAATATAATTAAGGCTTGATATCGTAGTAGGAACGCTGACCGTTTGGATAGACACCCAAAACGCTCACCTCTTCGCCCTTGTAATTCTTGAGCGCTTCGCTTACATCAGCTGCGGATGTGATTCTGATCCTGCCTATTTTGGTGATAATAAAGCCTGGCTTCAATCCAGCCTCTGCCCATGCTTCATTCTCAATGCTCGCAATAGCCGCCCCACCTTCAATTTCCAATCGGTCCTTGACAGTAGACTTGATGTCTTCAAAAACCACTCCTTCGAATTCTTCTCGTTTAGGAACTTCTTTTACTACAATTTTGGTAGTTCCTGAGAAATTCTTCAACGTGGCGGTAGTATTCATTTCCTTACCATCACGCAAGAAAGTAATATCTACGGTATCTCCGGGACGCTTACGTGCTACACGCTCCTGAAGGGCTGAAGTAGTATAGGTATTAAAACCATCTATACCGATAATTACGTCTCCTTTTTTAAGACCTGCCTCCTCGCCTCCGCTTCCTTCATTTACACCAGCGACATAGACCCCACGGGTAGCATTGATTTTGACTCCTTCCCGCTCCTCAAGATCTGGGCTGATGTCCTGAATCTGTACGCCAATAAGTCCTCGCTGAACCGTTCCGTATTCTAATAAATCTTCGGTGACTTTCTTTACAATTGCGCTAGGTACCGCAAACGAATATCCGCTAAAACCACCCGTTCTAGAGGCAATGGCGGTATTGATGCCAATGATTTCTCCCGACAGGTTCACAAGCGGTCCTCCGGAGTTGCCCGGGTTCACCGCGGCATCTGTCTGGATAAAGGATTCCACTTGCAGGTTGTTTTCGTCCCGAAGGATTCGAATGTTTCTGGCTTTCGCACTGATGATGCCCGCTGTTACGGTAGAGTTAAGCTCGTACGGGTTGCCCACAGCCAACACCCATTCTCCCACCTTCGCTACATCAGAATCCCCAAATGGGATGAAAGGCAAGCCGCTTTCCTCGATTTTCAACAAAGCCAAATCCGTTGTAGGATCGGTACCAATTACTTTGGCCACATATCTTCTGTTGTCTTCTAAC
Source organism: Cytophagales bacterium (assembly GCA_016124425.1). Classification (GTDB taxonomy): domain Bacteria; phylum Bacteroidota; class Bacteroidia; order Cytophagales; family Cyclobacteriaceae; genus Lunatibacter. Next base: position 8,052 of record WGNT01000175.1, on the reverse strand, counting down.
GTAATGTCTACCTTGGTAGCGTTTTCAATCACGTGATTGTTAGTCACTATATACCCATCCTGCGATATCAATACGCCGGAACCAGAACTTCTGCCCTCTCGGGGCGGCACCTCTCCTCTCGGTGAGGGAGATCTAAATCCAAAGAACTCCTCAAGTGGATCTACGCCACCCTGTCTACCACTCACGGATACTGTGCTGCTTACGTGTACCACGGCGGGAGTAACAAGTTCAGCCGCAGCCACAAAGTTGATGCCCTCTGGAATTATAAATTTGTCGTCATTCAACCAATTAACAAAGCTCGCACTTTGCCTATCCGCTAAGTCATTAGTAGAAGTTTGGTTTGTCTGAAACAGACTTACACCCAAAAGGGCAACAACTCCCCCTATCAACGAAGCTAGGATGATTCCCAAGAAAAACTGATTTTTGTTCATTTGTATACCTTTCTTTTTATTTTCACAATTACCACGAAATATACTTAAAATAGTTTCTACGAAAACAGTGCCAAGCGGCGAATTGTCTTCGGATTTAACACGATTTAACGAAGGTTCTCCGTTATTTCTGAAAATCTGAATGATTTCCCATGCCCTACATACTGATAAACCATAATCATGCCATCATGTTTGGTTTTTACAAATATTAACCATCGTTTGCTCGGTAAAAAAACGATACAGGCAGGCAGTCGAATATTTTTGGGTTTATTCCATTAAATTTAACAAATTTTCTGCAAATTTCTTCCTGAATCACTAATTACATTGAAAGACATCTCACATTCTTCGGTCTATTGGACATCACCCTGTAAATTGCTTCTGCTGATGGCTGCCAGCGTCTTGCTTTCGGTAGTTATCCCGGGATTGTCAGCGGCCCAAGGTTTACAAAACTTAGTTAAAGGCAGTAGCGGCAAGCCTGACACTGTCACGATGGCGGATTCTATTGCTAAGCCTGCGCTAACCTTGGAGGAAATAATCCGGCAAAACGAAAATTATTTCGATCTACTTAAATCCGGACAAAGCCGCTTGGGACAAGTGTATGACACAACCTATCTGTCGGAAGAAATCCCGATTATAGAACGTGTTATAGAACGTATCTTTGAAAGTTTTGATGAAGAGGAAATAAGCTTCAACCTACAGTACCTTAATGAATTAGAAAATCTGATAGGCGGATACGGCGTTCAGGTCGGAAGGTGGCAAAACGAAATTAACAAACGGACATCTACGTACCAGGAGATAAAAGAAAACCTATCTACAATAAAATTAAGCTATAATCAGCGGGCAACAATCGTCGATAGCCTTGCGTTGCCCACGTTAAATAAACAGTGGGAGCTCTTAAATAAACGGTTAACGTATACGGACAGCTTATACACCCATCACCATGCTTTTGCGTTGGAGCTGCAGAGCAAGCTGTCAAATTTGGTTATCGGCATTAATGATGTCCGGGATGATATCAAGGAAAAGAAACAACGCATACGAAACGGGTTCTTAGAAAAGGAGTCTCCTTATATCTGGGAAAAGAACCGGCTAGGGGAATCAAATCCAATTCTTTCCCTAGTAACAGATTCGATTACCCTTAATAAAGTGATTTTTAGGAGTTATCTAAAAAGAAATATTCGTTATGTTATCGTGATGGTTCTTGTCGGAATCCTGCTCTATGGATGGTTCAGCTACTTGGTTCGCACCATCTCCCTTGAAAAGGAATTTTCCATGCTGATCCTTGACCGCAGCAAATACATTACTTTTTCCCCATTGGTCTGCAGCATCCTATGTACCCTAACCCTTACTCCGTACATTTTACCGTATCCGCCGAACACGGTGATATTTTTGAGCCTTTTAGGTATGGCTGGTTGCTCAACGATCCTACTTCAACCAGTTCTTTTTACAAGGGTATTCCGTTTGTGGCTCTTTATGGTAGTCAGTTTGATCATCTTTGGTGGAAGTAACCTGCTAATTGAGCATTCCTTCGAAGAAAGGTATTATCTGATCGCCTTGTCCTGTATCGGCATCTTGATTGGCAGTAGTGCGATTGTCCTGATAAACAAGAAACCGGATCAATACCCCGATTACCTTCGCTTTCTGATTTACCTCTATTTAGGGATGCAGGCTGCATCGGTGATTTTCCAGTCACTCGGAAGATTTGGGTTGGCAAAACTATTGGCAGTCACGTCGACGTTGAGCACCATGCAGGCTATCAGCTTATATATGTTTGTTTTGGTCATTATGGAGGCGTTATACCTGCAAACCGAGGTCGCCCAATCCAATCAAAAAGAATTTACCAATTACCTCAACTACAAGAGCATCTACCGTCAGCTAAACAAGATTTTTGTTACGGTGGCGATTTTTATGTGGCTTTATTTTTTGACCTTGAACTTATCTACAAATGATTTCATTTTCACCACCATCTCTGAGTTCCTGTCAGCGGTAAGAAATGTCGGTAATACCTCGTTCACCTTTGGAAGCATACTGGTCTTTGTATTGATTGTCTGGTTTTCCTCCCTCCTAGCTCGATACACGGCCTACTTTGCAGCAATCAAGGATAGTCAGCAGGCAGACCTCAGAAACAAACGGCTTGGTTCATCGATTCTGCTTATTCGTCTGGCAGTACTTATCATCGGATTTTTCGCGGCACTCGCCGTATCGGGGATCTCCCTGGACAAGTTGGCTATCGTACTCGGCGCACTGAGTGTGGGGATTGGTTTCGGGCTTCAGACGATCGTCAACAACCTTGTTTCAGGAATCATACTTGCCTTTGAACGGCCCATACAAATCGGGGATGTAATCGAAGTGGGAAACCGATCCGGAGTCGTCAAAGAAGTCGGGATTCGGTCAAGTACCATACAAGCCTATGACGGGTCGGAGGTAATCATACCAAATGGGGACCTTTTATCCCAACACCTCATAAACTGGACGCTTTCTGACAGAAAAAGGAGAATCGAAATTATCGTCGGGGTGGCCTATGGCTCTGACTTAAAGGTGGTGCAGGAAGTGTTGCTCGAAGTGCTGCGGAACAATGAGATACTTTCCATACCCGAACCGAGGGTTTTTGTGCACAATTTCGCTGACAGCGCGGTTGAATTCCGCTTGCTCTTTTGGGTTAGTAATTTCGATACCTGGATTGGGGTGAAGAATCAGGTTTTGTTAGACACCTATGAAGCTTTCAATTACGCAGGAATAGAGATACCGTTTCCACAACGCGATCTACACGTAAAGACTATTGTGTCGGAAATCGCCGGTCCAATTAAAAAGGAGGAATAACCTCATCTGCGGGACCGAAGGGTATTATTATTCCAGCCATTGTTTACCGAGCAGGATAGTGCCGGACATCTATGGGAATCATTGGCGTGCTGCAGATAGCATGCATCAACCAACGGCTGTTGCCGCTGCTTTTAACTGCCTTCGAACCAAAACGTAGGAGATTCAAACGGGAACATGGGCCTTCTTCGCCGTACATAAGGTAGGCTTTTCATGTCAGCGCAGGTTACTCCCGCTGTATTTACCCTGATCATGGACTTACAGACGGGCATATATGCGGCCAACGGGGCATTCACCCCCTTAGCGACGAGTACCTCAAACGTTGTGGGAAGTAGGTCCGATTGGATGAGCTGTTGCAAACTAAACGGCACGATTCTCCTAGATGTTACCATAACGACAGTTCCTTCATGGGTATCCAAAATGGCTGTCGTTCCCATATTATACCGCATCTGTCCGCCGTGGCGGGGCTCGGTTTCACTAAATTCCCCAGAGACGATCCTAAGAAAAACACCTTCCACTAAAACAGGGTCACCGTGATTCCGGTCTGTTTTACCGCCGATGTTTACTGCGAGCGAAGTCCCTTGACTTACGCCTGCAAGTGAGGATACGACTTCGGGGTCGTAAAGGCATACAAAGGCACGCTTCACTTTATTGTCAAGTAAAAATTTCAACAGGAATGTGCTGTCACCGGGAGAACCGCCTCCTACATTGTCTCCCATATCCAACAGTAGCAGCGGCTTTTCTGCTGCATTTAGTTTTGGCAGTAAATCTGCCAGCCCGATTTTATATCCGGAGAACTCCCTAAAATTAGCCTTCATGTACTGGTTTAACACCTCAAGGGCCTCGCTGGCGTACTCGCCTTTTCCATCGGCAACCACAATCAGGCTACTGCCCATCTCGGCTACATCCGCGTACGGAAAGCCCAACACAATGCTGACAGATAAAATAAACGGCCGTTCAGCTATTCCGCGGGAGAGGTCATATAGTGCCTTACAAGGATTAGAACCGGTATGCTGCATTTCTATACTTATAGCCATGGGCAGGTGCATGGCTTTCATATTCAGCGATCCTTTCTTTTGCAATGCGTGTAGTAACAGACCTGCTGCTTCTTTACCTACTTCCCGTTGATCTAGGTGGGGATTTGTTTTATAAGCAACGAAAGCATTCACCGCATCGACCATCTCCTGACTTAAATTGCAATGCGGATCTATGGTTCCAACTATGGGAATATCCGATCCAAGAACTTTACGAACCTGTGTAAGCCAAAAGCCGTCGAAATCCGGAATATCCTCCGATACGGCCGCACCGTGAGGGACAACCATAAGTCCATCCAAGGGCAGCGCGGCATTAAGCTGCTCCATTAGAAGCTGCAGCAATAAGGTGGCTGCTTTCGAAGTAATCGTTCCGCTAGGCGTTGTTTCAGCATAAAGGATAGGAACTACCTCCAGATTATCCTGTTGCTCTAATACCTCCAAAATCCCACCTATCTCATGGAAGGCGTTGCGGTACTCCGATAAAATATTCCCCCCAAGGAGTAGATGCCCTTGCTCGAAATCAGCATAGGTAGTTGGGGTAACTAAAAAAGTATTCGATTCATGGTAGATACCCAGAATGCCAATACGTAGCTTTTTCGTGGTCTTGCTAACAGTGTTCATGGCGGGATTTTTCTGCAGATAGTTTGCTAAACCTAAGGGGTGGATCAGCTACCTAAAATTTCTTTTTATCGTCCTTTTTTTGATCAACTCCTATCCGGTTGGTCTGGGGATGCGTAAACAAAAAAAGAGACATGCCCGATGTGACATGTCTCCTTGGTCTCTTTGCGGATAATTAGCCTTTGTAGTTCACTACGTCCTGACGGGAAACACCAAGACCTTCTACGCTTAACTCGACTACATCTCCTTCTTTCAGATATACCGGAGGCTTAAAGCCCATGCCCACACCTGAGGGAGTCCCCGTACTGATAATGTCACCGGGAAGGAGGGTCATGTATTGGCTGATATAACTTACCAAGGTAGGCACATTGAATACCAAGTCGGATGTGCTGCTATCTTGTACTGTTTTTCCATTGACCTTCAGCCATAGTCTGAGATTATTGGGATCCGGAATTTCATCTTTGGTGACGAGGTAGGGTCCGAGTGGGGCAAAGGTATCACAACTTTTGCCTTTGACCCATTGTCCGCCATGGCGTAGTTGAAAGTCACGCTCGCTGACATCATTGTGTAGCACATAGCCGGCAATATGTTCATAAGCATCTTCCAATGAAACATAGCTCGCCTTCTTTCCAATGACTATCGCTAGCTCCACCTCCCAGTCGGTTGCTTCGGAGTTTTTCGGTATAACGATGGTATCAAACGGACCTGAAAGCGAGGAAGTCGCTTTCATAAACAAAACGGGCTGCTGAGGTACATCCATCCCGCTTTCTTTGGCATGTAAGGAATAATTCAACCCCACACAGATAATTTTCGAAGGCTTATAAATGGGTGGACCTATGCGCTCATCGGCAGCTATCTCGGGACAGGAAGCTTCATTCGCTTCTAGCCACTCCGCTAACTTTTGCATGCCGGTCTCATCGCCGAGGAACTCCTCCGACCAGTCAATGCCAAAGGCACTGACATCAAGCCGCCTTCCTGCAGCTGTTTCTATTCCCGGTTTTTCTTCCCCGGCTTTTCCAAATCGCAATAATTTCATGGTCAAATTTATGGTTTAAATTTAATTAAATCTTCAAATGGGAGAATCCACCATCTACCAGGTAATCGGCTCCAGTCAAGAATTCAGCCTGATCTGACGCCAGAAAATAGGCCATGTTTGCCACCTCTTCCGGTTCACCCATTCTACCGATGGGTTGGGTAGCCGCAAGTTTATCAAACATTTCTTGCTCCCTACCGGGATAGATCTTGGCTATGTAGCCGTCCACAAAAGGCGTATGAACCCTTGCCGGTGAGATCGCATTTACGCGGATTTTGTGTTCTACGTAGTCTCTTGCCATAGAGAGCGTCATGGTGCGTACAGCCCCTTTTGTCATCGAATAGGCAAACCTTTCCGGAATACCCACTGTAGCAGCTACAGATGCCATATTGATAATAACCCCGCCACCCTGTTCCTTCATTCGGCCAATGACAGCCTGTGAACAATTGTAAACGCCCTTGATATTGACATTATACAACCTGTCCAGTTCACTCTCCACGGTCTGCTCCAAATTACCGACGTGGGAAACTCCGGCATTGTTAATCAAGACGTCGATGTTGCCGGTAATCCGGCCAACTACTTCGTTGATCTGCGATTGATTTGAAACATCTGCTTGAAAAAACGAGACGGCCAACCCGTCCGCTTGAAGTTCCTGTGCTACCGCTTCCCCAGAAGCTTGGTTGTAGTCTAGAATAATCACATTGTCGCCCTCTTGGGCAAAACGCCTGACGATCGCCAGACCAATCCCACTGGCACCCCCTGTGACCAGTACGTTTTTTTTGTTCATGCTAGTATTGTTTGTGTAAAATTACTAAAGGTAAACTGGGTAGAAAGACCGATTCAATTCGGTGAACTTAACGACAACAGCTACTTTCCGAGCATCGGAAAAAGCCGCTTAATGTCCGCTTCTGAAGGACGGCTGCCGTACTCACAGATTTCGAAGGCTTCCGCATACTTCACTTGGGCTGCTTTGGTGGTTCCATACCATCTTTCCAAAGCGGGAATAGCGGCTGGACTGACACTACTCCAACGCTTCTCTCTAAGCCAAACCTTCCTTTCCTCTTTTCCCTCCGGTACCTCGTCCGCATAGCCGCCAATCCAGGGAAGCCACTCATAAAATTGAGATACATGTGCGTCCATCGCATCAATTTTCTTATCTATCACAGCAGTGATGTCAACGGCAATATCCGCGGAAAAAGGATTGGGTTTCTGGAAGTTGTCTTGAAAATAGAGAAAGACCGGGTTTTTCTTTAAAGGGGGGACATCTGCCGCGACATTCGGCACCCCCACCATGTAGGCAGCATCCTGTACAAGGATAGCCGTATACCTGTGATCCGGATGGTAATCGTTTGTTCGGTGAGAAATCACTACATCGGCGTCCCATTCCCTAATCAACCGGATGATGTCCAAGCGTACGGGCAAGGTGGCTAACAGTTCCCCATCATGGTTATCCAGCACATCATAGGTTACTCCTAGTCTACGGGCCACCTCCTCTGTTTCAGCCTTTCTGCGCTTGGCCAGCATTCCGCCTCCCATTTCCATATGACCAGCATCACCATTCGTGACCGAAACGAACTTCACTTCATGGCCTAAGGAGATGAACAACGCAGCGGTACCGCCCCCCTTAATATCACAATCGTCAGGATGAGCACCTATCATAATTATACGTAGGGGCTTGTCTTGTGCATTTGCGCTATAGCATACGCAGCAAATTAGTAGAGGTAAAAGTACAAGGAATCGTTTCATGGTTGGAGTTTACTGTTGATGTTATTCTAAAAAGTGAATATACTCATTTAGGTGAATGTAACCAATTTCGTTATGTTTATCGGCTACAGAATAGGTACAAATGCTTTTCAGGTCTAATAACAATTATCTGCTTTCTATTCAACGAGAAATGCATAAATTAGGGGATTAACTTGGTTCAGATGGAGGAAAAATCCCACTCGTTGTCTCAATTTGCGCACGGCTTGATTGCTTTCAGCTTGACTTACTTCATTTTATGGTACGGCAGTTTTATCTTTATACCGTTGACCTGGGGCATCTTTTTTGCGTTTGCCCTGTTTCCCGTAGCTAACTGGTTCGAAGAGAAGCGCTTTCCGAGAGGCATGTCCATTCTGTTGACGTT
>WGNT01000057.1 GCA_016124425.1 Cytophagales bacterium | reverse complement strand
GAGCGTAAGGAAAAAAACACGCCAAAACCATTGGTTGGCCATTTCAAAAAGGCCGGCACAACGCCAAAGCAGAAGGTTGTTGAATTCAGAGATTTCCGCGTGGAGTTCGAAGGTCAGGTTGATCTTGGAAAGACAGTGATTGCGGATCAGGTATTTGTTGAAGGAGACTTCATTGATGCCATTGGCACCTCTAAAGGTAAAGGATTTCAAGGCGTCGTAAAGCGTCACGGTTTTGGCGGTGTTGGTGGACAGACCCACGGTCAGCACAACAGGGCAAGACACCCTGGTTCCATTGGTGCATGTTCATGGCCTTCAAGGGTTTTTAAGGGCATGCGTATGGCAGGCAGGACCGGCGGTGACCGGGTGAAGGTAGTGAACCTCAGGGTCCTTAAAATCTATCCGGAGAAGAACCTAATCTTGGTAAGCGGATCTGTTCCAGGGCCTAAAAATTCTTTTGTAATTCTAGAGAAGTAGTAAAATGGAATTAGCGATATTAAAACACAACGGTGAAGATACCGGTAGGAAAGTCAGTCTTTCAGACGATATTTTCGGGATACAGCCCAACGACCACGCGATTTATCTGGATGTGAAGCAATACTTGGCCAATCAGCGGCAAGGCACGCACAAATCGAAAGAAAGAGCGGAAGTTGCGGGATCTACAAAAAAGATCAAAAAGCAAAAAGGAACGGGCGGAGCTAGGGCAGGATCCATAAAGTCTCCGGTTTTCCGGGGTGGAGGACGCGTATTTGGTCCCCGACCAAGAGATTATTCGTTCAAATTGAATAAGAAACTGAAGCAACTCGCTCGTAAATCTGCATTTAGTTATAAAGCGATCGAAAACAGTGTAGTTGTGTTGGAAGACCTTTCTTTCGACGCGCCAAAAACAAAATCCTACGTTAACCTACTCGCCAGCTTATCCCTGACGGGAAAGAAGACATTGCTTTTGATGCCTGAGGTTAATAAAAATGTGGTATTGTCTAGCAGAAATGTACCCCAGTCCAAAGTAATGGTTGTGGATGACGTCAATACCTACGAGCTTTTGAATGCCGACAGCTTGGTTCTTTGTGAAGGCTCAATCAGTAAGTTAGAAAACCTTTTATCAAAGTAAGAAGATGAACGTATTAAAAAAGCCTTTGATTACAGAGAAAATTTCAGCCATGAATGATAGAGGGGTTTATGGGTTTGTCGTAGAAAAGACAGCCAAAAAGCCTCAAATCAAGAAAGCGGTGGAAGATATGTACGGTGTTAAGGTTGTGGAGGTCCGCACCATGCGGTATGCAGCCAAGAAGAAGACCAGGTACACCAAAGCAAAAGTAGTATCCGGATACACCAACGCCTTCAAGAAGGCAATCGTACAGGTGGCTGAAGGCGAGATTATAGACTTTTACGGAGAAATTTAATTGAATCATTATCATGGCAGTTAAAAAACTAAAGCCCGTAACTCCCGGTACACGATTCAGAGTAGCTCCCGCATTCGAGGAGATTACCAAATCAACACCTGAAAAGAGTTTGCTGGCACCCTTGAAAAAATCAGGGGGCAGAAACAATTCTGGAAAAATGACCAACCGATATATCGGTGGTGGACATAAAAGAAGATTGCGAATTATTGACTTCAAAAGGGACAAAGATGGTGTTCCCGCTGTGGTGAAAAGCATTGAATACGATCCAAACAGGACTGCTAGGATAGCGCTTTTGTATTATGTGGACGGTGCGAAGACGTATATTGTTGCTCCTGAAGGGCTTACAGTCGGTCAGCAGATCATTTCTGGTGAGTCGGTTGCTCCTGAAGTGGGCAATGCAATGGCCATCAACAATATTCCTCTTGGTACGATCATTCATAACATTGAATTGAAGCCAGGTAAAGGTGGAGCGATGGCTAGAAGCGCCGGCAGCTACGCCCAGATCGTGGCACGTGAAGGCAAATATGTCACCGTAAAATTGCCTTCTGGTGAAATGCGGATGGTATTGGCCACATGTAAGGCGACAGTGGGTACTGTTTCTAACGGAGACCACATGAATGTAGTCCTCGGTAAGGCCGGAAGGAATAGGTGGCTTGGTAGAAGGCCGCGTACGAGAGGTGTGGCAATGAACCCTGTCGATCACCCTATGGGTGGTGGTGAAGGTAGGTCTTCTGGAGGGCACCCACGTTCGAGAAATGGTTTGCTTTCTAAAGGTAAAAAGACCAGGTCTCCAAAGAAATATTCCAATAAACTTATCATTAGCAGAAGATCTAAATAACTATGGCACGTTCATTAAAAAAAGGTCCGTATATAGAACACCATTTGGCGAAAAAAGTGGATACGATGAACGAATCCGGAAAGAAGTCAGTGATCAAGACTTGGTCAAGAAGATCGATGATTTCCCCGGATTTTGTAGGCCATACCTTTGCGGTGCACAACGGGAACAAGTTTATTCCCGTTTTTGTGACTGACAATATGGTAGGTCATAAGTTGGGCGAATTTGCACCAACAAGGAATTTCAGAGGACACATTGCCAAAAAAGATAAAGGAAAGAGATAATCATGGAAGCAGTAGCACGATTAAATAATGTTCCTACCTCTCCACGGAAAATGCGTCTGGTAGCAGACCTGATTAGAGGAAAAAAAGTAGGTCATGCCTTAAGTATCCTTAAGTTTTCCCCAAATCACGGGGCTATTAAGTTAGAAAAGTTGGTGCTGTCTGCGGTGGCAAACTGGCAGGCAAAAAACCCGGACGAAAAGCTGGAAGACGCTGATCTGTATGTGAAAACCATCATGGTAGATGGCGGCCGCATGTTGAAGAGGCTTAGGCCGGCACCCCAGGGAAGGGCACACAGAATACGTAAAAGATCAAATCATGTGACCCTTGTCATTGACTCTGTCAGTGATTTTGTTACCGCTGATGTTGTGGAATCAAATGAAAAAGTAAACTAACATATGGGACAGAAAGTAAACCCTATTGGTTTAAGACTTGGTATCATCAAGGGCTGGGACTCTAATTGGTATGGAGGCAGAGACTTTGCAGATAAGCTGTATGAAGATCAAAAGATCCGAAATTATGTCTATGCAAGGATTCCAAAAGGAGGCATCTCCAAGGTAATTATTGAGCGAACACTTAAAAGGATCACCTTGACGATTCAGACTGCCCGTCCGGGAGTCGTTATTGGTAAGGGAGGTTCTGAGGTGGACAAGCTTAAGGAAGAGTTGAAGAAATTGACGAACAAAGATGTTCAGATCAATATCTTTGAGATTAAGCGTCCCGAAATGGATGCCAAACTTGTAGGAGAATCCATTGCACAGCAGTTGGAGGCAAGGATTTCCTTCCGTCGCGCCATGAAGCAGTCTATAGCGGCTACCATGCGTGTGGGAGCTGAAGGGATTAAGGTGAAGTTGTCCGGTCGTCTTGGTGGTGCCGAAATGGCTAGATCCGAGATGTACAAGGAAGGACGTATCCCTCTTCATACTATCCGGGCTGATGTTGACTACGCTATTTCCGAGGCCAACACCGTATACGGAATCATAGGCATAAAGGTATGGATATTCAAGGGAGAGGTCTACGGGAAAAGAGATTTATCTCCGAATCAGGCTTCTGCAGCTGATACTAAAGCTACCAACGCTCCTGCTGGTAACAGAAGAAGAAGAGAGGGAGGACCGAAAAGAAGAAAGAAGAGTAACTAATTTTCACCCTAATTGACCAATCATGTTACAGCCAAGAAGAACGAAATATAGAAAAATGCATAAGGGAAGAGTGAAGGGAATTGCCCAGCGTGGTCATACCCTATCATTTGGTAACTTCGGCATTAAGTCTTTAGAACCGGGATGGATTACATCCCGTCAGATAGAAGCAGCACGTATCGCAATGACCCGGGCCATGAAGCGGGAAGGTCAGGTTTGGATCAGGATATTTCCAGACAAACCTATCACCAAGAAGCCTGCGGAGGTACGAATGGGTAAAGGTAAGGGAGCGCCCGAGTATTGGGTTGCGGTCATTAAGCCAGGTACCATCCTTTTCGAAGCAACAGGAGTAAGTATGGAAGTAGCACAAGAGGCGTTGCGATTGGCTCAGCAAAAACTTCCAGTTAGTACAAAATTCGTGGTACGTAGAGAATACGTAGGATAAACATAACGATGAAGAATTCTGAAATCAATGCCCTCACAGAGAGCGAAATTAACGAACGTATTGTAGCCGAGCAGGAAAATTTAACGAAGTTGAAGTTTGCTCATGCTATTTCTCCGATTGAGAATCCAAACAAGATCAAGGAAGCAAAAAGATTGGTCGCAAGATTGAAGACTTTTTTGCGGGAAAAACAACTGGCTAAATAATATATAAAATGGCTACTACAGAAAGAAACCTGCGTAAAGAAAGAATAGGAAAGGTAGTTAGCAACAGTATGGATAAATCCATCACGGTTGCTGTGGAGCGGAGAGTTAAGCATCCTATCTACGGCAAATTTGTTGCTAGGACAACCAAATTTATGGCCCATGACGAGAACAACGAATCCAATCCGGGCGACTTGGTCAGGATTAGCGAGACTCGTCCGCTGAGCAAGAGAAAGCGTTGGAGATTAGTAGAAATTATTGAAAGAGCTAAATAATCATGATACAACAAGAATCAAGATTGAGTGTCGCGGATAATTCAGGTGCTAAAGAAGTGCTTGTCATCCGCGTATTGGGCGGAACCGGAAGGCGATACGCTTCCATCGGTGATAAGGTGGTAGTTACCGTTAAGTCGGCTCTTTCATCCAGCAACATGAAGAAAGGTACCGTCTCAAAGGCGGTTATCGTTCGAACCAAAAAACAAGTTCGTAGAAAGGACGGGTCCTATATCCGATTTGAGGATAATGCCGCCGTACTGCTCAACAATAACGACGAACCTAGAGGTACGCGTATTTTTGGACCTGTTGCGAGAGAGCTGCGTGAAAAACAATTTATGAAAATTGTATCATTGGCCCCTGAAGTACTTTAAAAATGGAAAAGAAATTAGTCAAACAACCAAAGATGCATGTCAAATCCGGAGATACCGTATTGGTAATCGCCGGGGATGACAAGGGCAAAAAAGGTAAAGTGCTTTCTGTAAACATCCAGAAAAGAAGAGCAATTGTAGAGGGATTGAACATGGTAACAAAGCATGTGAAGCCAACAGCAAACTCTCCTCAGGGTGGAATCGAAAAGAAGGAAGCTTCCATACATGTCAGCAACCTTATGTTGGTAGATCCGCAGAGCGGAGATGCTACCCGTATCGGGCGGAAAGTTGGTGATAACGGAAAATTAGTTAGGTATTCAAAGAAAACTGGGGAGGTGATCAATGGCTAGTCCTAGATTAAAAGAAAAGTTTGTGTCTGAAATTTCCGCTAGTCTTAAGGAAAAATTTCAATACAAATCTGTAATGCAAGTACCTAAGTTGACGAAAATCGTTATCAACAAAGGTATTGGTGCAGCTGTGGCAGATAAGAAGCTCGTTGACCAGGGTGTTGAAGAGCTTTCGATTATCTCCGGACAGCGAGCGGTTGCAACAAAAGCGAAAAATTCCATATCCAATTTCAAGCTGAGAGAAGGTATGCCAATCGGTGCGAAAGTGACCTTGCGGGGAAACCGGATGTTCGAATTTTTGGATAGGCTTGTTACCATTGCTTTGCCAAGGGTAAGGGATTTCAAAGGGATCTCGGACAAAGGATTTGACGGTCGCGGAAACTATACCTTAGGCATAACCGAACAAATAATCTTTCCGGAGATTAGCATCGAAAAGGTCAACCGTATATCCGGTATGGACATAACGCTAGTTACCACCGCACAGACGGATGAAGAGGCACTGGCGTTGCTAAAAGGATTGGGAATGCCATTCGTTAACAATAATAAAGAAATTTAATCATGGCAAAAGAATCGATCAAAGCTCGAGAGAGAAAAAGAGAACGTCTGGTAGCCAAATACGCTAAGAAAAGAGCCGAACTGAAAGCTGCAGGTGATTTTGAAGCGTTAGATAAACTACCGAAAAATTCATCGCCAGTTAGGCTGCATAACCGCTGTAAACTTACCGGTCGTCCAAAAGGATATATGCGTAAGTTTGGAATTAATAGGGTGACTTTCAGGGAAATGGCATCCGCGGGAAAGATCCCTGGCATCACGAAATCGAGCTGGTAAAAATCAGACAAATGTTTTTATTCTTAGAATCATTGTGTAACTTTGCACGCCCATTGGGAGCGTGTAGTTAGACTATATTACAAATATGACTGATCCAATAGCTGATTATCTGACCAGGTTGAGAAATGCCATTAAGGCATCCCACCGGATTGTGGAGATCCCTGCTTCCAGTGTGAAGAAGGAGATGACCAAAGTGCTCTTTGAAAAGGGGTATATTCAAAATTACAAATTCGATGAAACTGGTCCTCAGGGAACAATTAAGATCGCTTTGAAATACAACCCAAGTACCAAAGAGAATGCCATTGTAAACCTGACTAGGATTTCTAAGCCAGGTTTGAGAAAGTATGTAGGCAAGGATTCCCTGCCGCGGGTAATTAACGGTCTTGGCATTGCCATCATCTCTACCTCCAGAGGAATCATGACTGACAAAGAAGCCCGCACAGAGGGTGTAGGTGGAGAAGTACTTTGCTACGTCTATTAAAATAATAAGATGTCAAGAATAGGTAAAAAACCAATAGATATACCAGCGGGTGTTACTGTAGACGTGTCCAAGCATAATAAGGTCACTGTTAAAGGTCCCAAAGGTACCCTATATCAGGATGTAAATCCGGATATAAAAGTAGAAGTAGCCGGGAATCAGGTCGTTGTAGAACGTCCAACTGAGTCCAAAAGGCACAAGTCGCTTCACGGTCTGTATCGCTCATTGATCAACAACATGGTTATTGGTGTGAATGATGGATATAAGAGGGAGCTTGAACTGGTAGGTGTGGGTTATAAAGCTACTAACCAAGGACAATTGTTGGAACTTGCGTTAGGGTATTCCCACAATATAATCTTCGCGCTTCCGCAGGAAATTTCCATAAAGACGGAAACTCCTAAAGGTAAAAATCCACTAATCACGCTAGAGGGTGTTGATAAAGAATTAATCGGGCAGATTGCCGCTAAGATTAAGTCCTTTAGAAAAGTCGAGCCTTTCAAAGGCAAGGGCGTTCGCTTCGTGGGTGAGAAAGTACGTAGAAAAGCTGGTAAAACTTCTGCTAAAAAATAACTGAGAAATGGCTTTTAATAAGAATGAACGTAGACTGAGAATCAAAAAAAGTATCCGGAGAAAAATTTCCGGTACGGATTCTAGGCCAAGATTGGCGGTATTCAAAAGTAATACCGGTATATATGCGCAGGTTGTTAATGACCTTTTGGGCCATACCCTTGCTGCAGCTTCATCTAAGGAGCTAGGTGAAATGAATAATACCAATATTCCCATCTCAAAAGAAGTGGGTAAAAAAATAGCGGAGAAGGCCCTTGCTGGTGGGATCACCGAAGTAGTTTTTGATAGGAGCGGATATCTCTATCATGGTAATGTAAAAGCTTTGGCCGAAGGGGCCAGAGAAGCTGGCCTTAAATTTTAATAGATATTATGTCCCAGATAAGAAAGAAACCCATAAGGGCTACTGAAACTGAATTAAAGGAAAAAGTAGTGGCTATCAACCGAGTAGCCAAGGTCGTAAAAGGAGGTAGACGATTCTCCTTCTCCGCGATCGTGGTGGTGGGAGATGGCAACGGAATCGTTGGTTATGGCTTAGGTAAAGCCAACGAGGTGACAGATGCTATTACAAAAGGAATTGAGGATGCAAAAAAGAACCTTATAAAGGTGCCTTTGTATAAAGGGACAGTACCTCATGAGCAACTTGGTAAATTTGGAGGCGGATTCGTGCTTATAAAACCAGCTGCTCCTGGAACCGGTGTACTTGCCGGTGGTGCGATGAGGGCTGTTTTGGAAAGTGCTGGCTACTCCGACATCCTAGCCAAATCTAAGGGATCCTCTAATCCACATAACGTGGTAAAAGCTACAGTTGATGCGTTGGAGCAAATGAGAGACGCGATCGCCGTTTCCCAGCAGAGAAGAGTAAAATTATCTAAGGTATTTAACGGGTAGAATGATGGCTAAGTTCAAAATAACGCAAATCAAAAGTACCATTAAGCGCCCTAAAGATCAGAAAGCGACTATCGTAGCACTCGGTCTGGGAAAAATCAACAAGAGTGTTGAGGTAGAAGGTACGCCACAGATTCTGGGGATGATCAATAAAGTAAGTCATCTTGTCAAAACGGAAGAAGCTTGACAGACGTTTCTAGAATACAAGGTTAAAGCTCATCGTTAAAAATTTACGTCAAATGAAACTACATACATTAAAACCTGCCGAGGGGTCTGTGAAAAACAGAAAGCGTATAGGCAGGGGTCAAGGATCCGGTAGGGGAGGAACTTCTACCAGAGGCCATAAAGGAGCAAAGTCAAGATCGGGATACAAATCAAAACTTGGTTTTGAAGGTGGTCAGATGCCTTTACAACGTAGAGTACCTAAATTCGGTTTTAAGAATGTAAATCGGGTTGAATATCAAATCATCAATTTGGTTGATTTGCAGCTTTTGGCTGATAAATTGAATACGGACACAATTTCTTTGGAGACATTTATCGATAATGGCTTAATGTCTAAGAAAGATGTTGTAAAAGTCCTTGGAACAGGCGAACTTACCAGTACTTTAAATGTAAGTGCTCACAAGTTCTCTGCCTCCGCCGAAGAGGCTATTCAAAAGGTTGGCGGAACTGTCAATAAGCTTTAAAAAATGAAAAAATTTATCACAACAGTTAAGAATATCTTTTCAATAGAAGATTTGAGGATTCGTATTCTGAATACGCTAGGGTTACTGGTTGTTTTCAGAATAGGTTCTTTTATCGTGTTGCCAGGTGTTGACCCCAGTTTACTGGGAGAAAATGCCGGTGGTATATTTGGATTGATAGATACCTTTCTTGGCGGCTCTTTCAGTAGGGCATCCATATTTGGATTGGGTATTATGCCCTATATTTCTGCTTCCATTGTATTGCAGTTGTTAACTGTTGGTGTGCCTTATTTTCAGAAACTTCAGAAAGAAGGGGAATCTGGCAGGAAGAGGATTAATCAGATTACAAGGATACTTACTATTTTGATCACGGTAGCGCAGGGTATTGGTTATATTACCGCTACTATTCCGAATGAAGCAATCGTTGTCGATAAGTTCTTGTTTATGGTGAGTTCCTTGGTGTTGTTGACTGCAGGTACCATGTTTTGTATGTGGATAGGCGAGAAAATCACTGAAAAAGGGATAGGGAATGGAATATCCATGCTCATCATGATCGGTATTATCTCCGCACTTCCGGGTGCCATCATTGCTGAGAGCTTGTCAAAAGGATCTGGAGGGATCTTATTGTTGATTATTGAAGCTGCGATTTTATTTTTCGTGGTAGTAGGAACGGTTGCACTCACAGAGGCCACTAGGCGGATTCCAGTTCAATACGCCAAACAAGTTGTTGGTGGTAAAGTATATGGTGGTCAGAGGCAGTATATCCCTATTAAAGTTAATGCATCCGGGGTTATGCCCATCATATTTGCGCAATCCCTGATGTTTTTGCCTGCGCTAATAGCGCAAATATGGGCTGACAACAGTGATATTGCCGCATATATCGGAACAACCTTTAGCGACTTTACGTCTTGGCAATATAATCTCGTGTTTGCCTTAATGATCATCTTGTTTACCTTCTTTTATACTGCGATAACCGTCAATCCGGAACAGATAGCAGAAGATATGAAACGAAACGGGGGGTTTGTTCCGGGTATAAAGCCTGGGGCACCAACAGCTGAGTTCATTGATAACATTATCTCTAGAATCACTCTCCCTGGATCCATTATGTTGGCGCTTGTTGCAATCATGCCTGCTTTTGCTATCCTTGCTGGAGTAAGCGGTGAGTTCGCACAGTTTTATGGAGGAACATCGTTGCTTATCATGGTCGGTGTAATTCTGGATACGCTCCGACAAATAGAGAGCTACTTGTTAATGCGTCATTATGAAGGTATGATGAAAAGCGGGAACATGAAAAATGATCCTTCTAGTTATGCCGTTGCCTAAATATGATACATTATAAGTCGAGGGAGGAAGTTGAAATTATAAAACAAAGTGCTCAATTATTAGGCAAAGCTCATGGCGAGGTAGCCAAATACGTGAAAGAAGGGGTAAAGACCTCTTATCTTGATAAGATTGCTGAAGAGTTTATCAGAGACCACAAGGGAGTACCCTCCTTTAAGGGATACAATGGTTTTCCTGCGTCTCTTTGTATTTCGGTGAATGAAGTAGTAGTCCACGGTTTTCCGGGTGACTATGTTTTGAAAGATGGCGATATAATCTCAATAGATTGTGGAGTCTTTCACCAAGGTTTTCATAGCGATTCCGCTTATACTTACCCTGTCGGTGAAGTTTCTCCCATTGTATTGTCTCTTTTAGACGTCACCAAGTCTTCGTTGTATTTGGGTATTGAAAAGGCGGTTTTTGATAACCGTATAGGAGATATCGGGCATGCCATTCAAAAGTTTGTTGAATCAAAGGGATTTACGGTCGTACGTGAACTTGTAGGTCATGGATTGGGAAAGAGCCTTCATGAAGGCCCTGAAGTACCAAATTATGGAAAACGTGGAAGCGGGGAACGTCTAAAAGATGGGCTTGTGATAGCGATAGAGCCTATGGTAAACATGGGGACGAGAAACGTAGTCCAGGAACGCGACGGTTGGACAATACGAACGGCTGACAGAAAGCCATCGGCCCATTTTGAGCATACAGTAGCGATCTTTTCGGATAAAACGGAAATACTAACAACGCACAAGTATATAGAAGAAAATTTTAAATATGGCTAAACAGGCATCTATTGAGCAAGACGGTACCATCATCGAGGCACTATCTAATGCAATGTTTAAAGTGGAACTGGAGAATGGACATCAATTGATTGCTCATATATCCGGTAAAATGAGAATGAACTATATCAAGATTTTGCCCGGAGATAAAGTGAAACTGGAAATGTCTCCGTATGATCTTTCCAAAGGGCGTATTGTATATCGTTATAAATAATATAAAGTCTATTAAATTTTGGGGCGCACGTCAGTAGGCCCCGTCAAATTGGATACAATCATGAAAGTAAAGGCATCTATTAAAAAGAGAAGCGTTGATTGCAAGGTTATCCGGCGCAAGGGGAAGCTCTATGTAATCAATAAGAAGAATCCTAAGTTTAAACAAAGACAAGGTTAATTACTATGGCAAGAATTGCAGGAGTTGACATTCCGGACAACAAGCGTGGTGAGATAGGCCTTACCTATATTTTCGGTATCGGTAGGAGTTCAGCCAAAGCCATACTGGTGAAGGCAGGCATCTCATTAGACAAAAAAGCAGGCGAGTGGGATGACGACGAGTCTACCGCTATACGAAACATAATAGCGGAAGAATTCAAGACAGAAGGTGTCCTGAAATCAGAAGTTCAGTTGAGTATAAAAAGGTTAATGGATATTGGTTGTTATCGTGGGTTAAGGCACCGTAAGGGGCTACCCGTTCGTGGCCAGAAAACTAAGAACAACGCCAGAACCAGAAAAGGTAAGAGAAAAACTGTTGCCAACAAAAAGAAGGCAACTAAATAAATCTTGATTTAGATCATGGCTCAGAAAAGAAACGAAAAAACAAAAGGTAAGAAAAGAGTTGTAAAAGTTGAAGCTGTAGGGCAGGCCCATATTAAAGCTTCCTTCAACAACATCATTATTTCCATTACCAATAATTCAGGTCAGGTAATCTCTTGGGCTTCTGCAGGTAAAATGGGATTTAGAGGCTCGAAGAAAAATACTCCCTATGCTGCTCAAATGGCGGCTCAGAACTGCGGACAGGTAGCCTATGACTTAGGGCTTAGGAAAGTTGAAGTATTTGTAAAAGGTCCCGGTGCGGGAAGGGAGTCTGCCATCAGAACCTTGCAAAATGTAGGAATTGACGTTACTACGATAATTGATGTGACGCCGCTACCGCATAACGGTTGTCGTCCTCCTAAACGTAGAAGAGTTTAATTTAAAGAAGAATACATAGCATGGCTAGATATAGAGGTCCAAAAGCAAAGATTGCCAGAAAGTTCGGTGAACCGATAGAAGGGCAAAGTAAAGTGCTTCAGAAAAAAAATTATCCTCCCGGAATGCACGGAAGGGGTAGAAGAAAGAAGCAATCTGAATATGCAATCCAATTAATGGAAAAGCAAAAGGCGAAGTACATTTATGGCATCCTAGAAAGACAGTTTGCCAAGATGTTCAATATCGCATCTAGAAAGAAGGGTGTGACAGGGGAGAATTTGTTACAACTCCTTGAAGCAAGGCTAGACAATACTGTGTATCGCTTAGGTATCGCACCTACCCGTAGAGGTGCTCGACAATTGGTCTCCCACAAGCATATTCTGGTCAACGGTGAATTGGTAAATATTCCTTCTTATACACTAAAACCAGGCGATGTCGTTGCTGTTCGGGAGCGATCAAAATCCCTTGAAGCGATCACAGAAAGCTTGAGAGGACGTGCCGCTAACCGTTTTTCTTGGTTGGAATGGGACGGTACTTCTTTAAGTGGAAGATTCGTAAGTATTCCTGTGAGAGAGGATATCCCTGAGAATATCAAAGAACAACTTATTGTTGAACTTTATTCTAAGTAAAATAAACTTCCCGACCTTAAAAGAACGAACGATATGTCCATATTAGCATTTCAAATGCCGGAAAAAGTGGTGATGGAGAAAGCAGACGATTTTCATGGTCTGTTTACCTTCAAGCCATTGGAGAAAGGTTACGGGGTTACTATTGGTAATGCACTAAGAAGAATTTTGCTTTCTTCCCTGGAAGGCTATGCCATTACTTCCGTCAAACTGCCGGGCGTAGTCCATGAATTTTCCAGTATTGAAGGCGTTGTAGAAGATGTTACTGATATTATCCTAAACCTGAAGCAAGTAAGGTTTAAAAAGATACATGATGCCACAGACGGGAAAATCACCGTAGAGGTAAAAAACAAAAGCGTGTTCACTGCAGGTGATATCGCTAAGCATACTTCCTCTTATGAAGTGTTGAATCCTGAATTGATCATCTGTCACTTAGATGATGTCAAGAGTCTGGAGGTAGAGATTGTCGTTGAAAAGGGCAGAGGGTATCTACCAGCAGAAGAATCCAAACCTAAGGAGCAGATTTACGGCGTTATTCCTATTGATGCGATCTTTACCCCTATCAAAAACGTAAAGTACCGGGTAGAAAATACAAGGGTGGAGCAGAAGACGGATTATGAGCAATTGATCATGGAAGTTTCTACGGATGGTTCAATACATCCCGAAAAAGCACTTCAGGAATCGGCCAAGATCCTGATACAACATTTCATGCTGTTTTCTGATCAGACGATGGTAATCGACGCGCCAGGTAGTGGTGCGATTGAGCCTATTGACGAAGAATACCTGCACATGAGGAAATTGTTAAAAACCTCTCTTAGTGATCTGGACCTCTCCGTTCGTGCGTATAATTGCCTCAAGGCAGCTGACGTAAAAACGTTAGGAGATTTAGCACGATTAGAAATTTCCGATATGATGAAATTCAGGAATTTCGGTAAAAAATCACTTGCTGAATTAGAGCAGCTAATCCAGGAAAAAGGCCTGACCTTCGGAATGGATTTGTCAAAGTATAAACTTGATGAAGAATAAAATAAAATGAGACACGGCAAGAAATTTAACCACCTTGGAAGGACCGCGCCCCACAGAAAAGCCATGCTTTCCAATATGGCTTGTTCGCTGTTCCTTCATAAGCGGATTTCCACAACGGTGGCCAAGGCTAAGGAACTGAGAAAATTCGTTGAACCCCTTATCACTCGGGCTAAAGAAGATACGACGCACAACAGGAGAGTGGTGTTCTCCTACCTCCAGAACAAAGATGCTATAAAGATTCTTTTTGGAGAGGTTGTTGAGAAAGTAGGAAACAGACCTGGCGGGTACACTAGGATTATCAAGACGGGATTTAGGTTAGGGGATAATGCTGAAATGAGCATTATTGAACTGGTCGATTATAACGAATTGATGCTGAAAGATGCCAAGCCTGCGAAGAAAACTACGAGACGAAGAAGTAGACGAAGTGCTGGTGCTGCTTCTGACTCGTCCGCTGTTCCAACAGCTGAGGTTGTAGAAGATTCAACAGATGATGCTTCGACCACAGATGCACCATCAGCAGATGCCGATGGGAAGCAGGATGCAGAGGGAGAAAAGAAAGCTGATTAATTGATGCTGAAAGATTTATCCATAATAAATCAGGGATTGGACGTAGGTTCAATCCCTTTTTTGTATCCTTTCCAGAAATATTCGATCTCATACTGATAAAATCCTTAAATTTGTTTATTCAAATTTCACTATGAATAGAAAAAAAGCAACCCTTCTTTTAGCAGATGGCACAGTGTTTCAGGGGACACTTGTAGGAAAAGACGGTACCAATGGCGGTGAAATATGCTTTAACACCGGCATGACAGGGTATCAGGAGATTTACACAGATCCTTCCTATACCGGACAAATTATTGTAAATACGACCCCGCATATTGGAAACTACGGGGTAGTGGAGGATGAAGCGCAATCTGCCTACCCGCTTATTGCCGGCATCGTTGTAAACGACTTTTCAGAGGTTTACAGTAGAGTGGACTCCACGCAGTCTTTGCAAAGTTATTTGGAGCAACATAACATCACAGGAGTCGCCGATATTGATACAAGAAGGCTCGTCAGGCACATCCGTTCAAAAGGTGCCATGAATGCAATAATTAGTTCTACCATTACGTCCATAGAAGAACTCCAGATAGAGCTTGACAAAGTGCCAGACATGAACGGTCTTGAATTGTCGTCTCAAGTATCGACCAAGGAAAGCTATTACTTTGGCGATGAAAATGCCCCCATTAAAGTCGCCTGCGTTGATTATGGAATCAAAAGAAATATTCTAAGGTGTCTCTCGGAGAGAGGGGCGTACTGCAAAGTTTTCCCGGCGAAAACGAACTTGGCAGAGATGGAGGAGTGGAATCCTGATGCCTACTTTTTATCAAACGGTCCTGGTGATCCGGCTGTAATGGACTATGCCGTTGAGACAATCAAGGAAATGTTGGAACTTAACAAGCCACTGTTCGGGATTTGCCTAGGGCATCAGTTGTTAGCTAGGGCTTGCGACGTGTCTACCTACAAAATGCACCACGGTCACAGAGGACTAAATCATCCCATTAAGAATCTACTATCCGGAAAGAGCGAAATTACCTCCCAAAATCATGGCTTCGTAGTCACCAAATCCGATATTGAAGGTAACGACAAGGTAGAAATCACTCATATCCACCTCAATGACGGTACTGTAGCAGGCATCAAATTGAAACATAAACCGGCGTTTTCCGTCCAATACCACCCTGAATCCAGCCCAGGACCTGATGATTCCAGGTATTTATTTGATCAATTCATTGCGTTAATTCAGAACTAAATCATAAACCTTTTATTTATTATGTCAGTGATACAATCGATTCATGCAAGACAAATTTTAGACTCAAGAGGAAACCCCACGGTAGAAGTTGATGTGTTTACAGACAACGGCGCATTTGGCCGTGCTGCGGTACCTAGCGGAGCGTCTACAGGTGTACACGAGGCTGTAGAACTCAGAGACGAAGACAAAAATGTTTACATGGGTAAAGGCGTCTTGAAAGCGGTCGCCAACGTAAATGATGTCATCGCGCCGGAGTTGGTCGGATTCGATGTATTTGAACAAAATCAGATTGATCACCTAATGATCAGTTTGGACGGGACTAAAAACAAATCAAAATTAGGAGCAAATGCCATTTTAGGCGTGTCACTAGCTGTAGCTAAGGCAGCAGCTATGGAAGCCGGTCAGCCGCTTTTCAGGTATATAGGTGGCGTAAATGCCAATACGCTTCCTGTACCGATGATGAACATCCTCAATGGAGGTTCTCATGCGGATAACGCGATCGATTTTCAGGAATTTATGGTTATGCCGGTTGGGGCGGAGACCTTTGCGGAATCCCTCCGGATGGGAACTCAAATCTTCCACCACCTCAAGTCAGTGTTGAAATCAAAGGGATTGTCTACCAATGTAGGTGATGAAGGAGGCTTTGCCCCTAACTTGAGATCCAATGTAGAGGCAGTTGAAGTTGTTCTTCAAGCCATCGAAAAGGCTGGTTTCAGACCTGGTGAAGATGTGTTTATCGCTATGGATGCCGCGTCTTCTGAGTTCTACGACGAAGAGCGAGGATTGTATGTGTTCAAAAAGTCAACAGGTGATGAACTTACTTCTCAGCAGATGTCTGATTATTGGGCAGACTGGGTAAGCAAATATCCAATTTTGTCTATTGAGGACGGCATGCATGAAGACGATTGGGATGGCTGGAAATTGATGACTGATGCAGTAGGCGACAAAATTCAGATTGTAGGTGATGACCTTTTCGTGACTAACGTTGAAAGGTTGCAGACTGGTATCGACAAGCAAATTGCCAATGCCTTGCTTGTAAAGGTGAATCAGATCGGTTCCTTGACTGAAACTATCAATGCTGTGGATCTTTGTCACCGTAACAAATACAAGTCCGTAATGTCCCACCGGTCAGGTGAAACGGAGGATTCGACTATTGCTGACCTTGCTGTAGCCTTGAATACTGGACAAATCAAAACCGGTTCCGCTTCCCGTTCTGACAGAATGGCCAAGTACAACCAATTGTTGAGAATCGAGGAAATGTTGGGTGATTCAGCGTATTTTCCGGGTAAGAAGTTTTAATCAAACTCAGCCGTCATTTGGCAGTGCATTGCTTTTTCGGAAGTAGTGAACAACCTTTATAATTATAAGCCCTACTGAATTGATTCAGTAGGGCATTTTTATTGTAGAAGATTTCCCCACCGCTGATCGAAAGTATTCATTTTGTAAGTACAATTAATTTCAAAATGTTGTTCGTTAAAAGATGTTAGTAGTTCGTTAGAGTTCTAACAACCATATAAATCAAACATACTACTTTATTCTCCTCACAAGAAGTAACGAATTGACAGCACAAAAGACACCCGGTAATACCTAAAATAATGGAAATTGATTGAACTATCTGAATCGAAGGAAATTTGTATTCAATCTAAAATTCTGCTAGAACCATTCACTATGAATAACCGTCTGGTAGCTATAGGTAAACCCATTATCCCGTTTTGAAACGACTATTAAGCCTTGCCCCCTTTATTTATTTGTTGTTTTTAGAGGTTTTAGTTAATGCCCAGCAGGTATCCATTTCAGGGAGAATTGTCGATGGGTCGACGAACGATGCACTTCCATTTGCTTCAGTTTTTATCAATAATTCCATGAAGGGCACTGTTGCTGATGAAAATGGACATTTTGAACTTGAGGTCAATGAAGGTGTTCATGAAATCATTGTGTCCATGGTAGGCTATGACCGACTGGCTTATCAAGCGGATTTTACAACCAAATCTCCGAAGTACCTTTTTGAGCTTGCTCCATTGGTTGTTGAATTAAATGAGATGGAAGTTAAGGCCGAAAGAAGCGACGAGTGGTTCGAAAATTTAAGAATTTTTCAATATTATTTCCTCGGCAATAGCGAGAATGGCATCCGCAGTGAAGTACTAAATCCCAAGGTGCTGGTCATAGACGGACAAGAAAATTCGCTCAAAGTAAAAAGTATGGATTTTTTGGAAATAGAGAATCACGGGTTAGGTCTCCGGATTAAATACTTGCTGTCATCTTTTGAATATAATGTGGAAAAGGCGCTCGTTCACTTTATGGGATATCCCACATATAGCGAACTGGATGGAAATAGGCTCAAGGTTAACCGATGGGTAAAAGCAAGGGAACGGGCTTACTTCGGATCATGGATGCATTTTAAGAGAGCTCTCCGGGATGGAAAGGTAAGTGAAGAAGGCTTTGAAGTGAGGAGTATGGAATTAATTCCAAATCCGGACAGACCCGATGATCAGATTATTGATGGGGCGAAAAGGCGCTTGGAGGAAATTCAGGATCTCTCTTATAGTTTGTTTAGAGATTCCCTTACCACAGTGGTCGAGAAGGAAAGGCTGCCCAAAACAATTGAGAAAATTGGAAACGAGCTGTTGTCTCCTGATGCATATAGCCGGGAGGTGGATGGGCGGATAGAACTGGGTTTTGAAAACTATCTTCAAATAACCTTTGTAAAGGGAAAAGTCCCAAAAGAGTATATTCAAAGCTTTCATCGTGGAGACGGTGCAAATTCAAATAATCCGGTATCGAACATCCGGTTGATATCTCCCATCTTAATCTATCCATCAGGACAGGAATCGAACCCCCTGCACATCCATTTATACGGATTCTGGGCATGGCAAAAGATGGCAGATTCGCTTCCTATGGACTATTCATTGAAAGAAAAATAGTAAATCTTAATCACGTGTGCTCGAACAGACATGGTGGTATTTGGTGATTTTATTCTCCCGAGTTACCTTTTAGATTGCGTTGATTGCATATATTTGTGTAACATATAGGAAGACAATGGGCAAATACTTGAATTATACCAAAAACTTCTACTTCATTTTTACCGTTCTATTTGTTGTTTGGATGGTTTTTATTGATACCAACGATATTGTCAGCCATTTCAAACTTCGGGCGAAGCTTCGCGAATTAGAGAAGCAAAAAGAATTTTACCAGGAGCGGAAAGAAAAGGTGACCGCCGAACGGGAAGAATTAATGAGTAACTACGAACTTCTGGAAAAATTCGCCCGGGAGAGATACCTCATGAAACGAAAAACAGAAGACTTATATGTTATCATCGAAGAGTAGAGCAAGGTTTTTAGTACTATCCACCCTGATGCTGTTTTTGGGCTTCATATCGGGGCCGCAACTTGCTTATGGGCAGCGCGAATTTTACCCGGAGGAAAATCCCCCTTTAAATGAACGGATGTATTATGGTGGAAACTTTAGTGTTCAATTTGGTACCGTAACCTTTGTGGACATTTCTCCCTTGGCGGGCATTATGCTTACGGAGAAATATTCCGCGGGAGTCGGTGCCACCTATCAGTATTTTAACAACAGGTTTTTTCAGAATGCCCAAGCACATATCTACGGTGGGAGACTTTTTAACCGGTATAATTTACTTCCAAAAATATTTGCGCACGCAGAGTACGAGGCACTCAATGTAGAAGTCGCTAACCCAGTACCAAATACGAATGAAGTTATATTTACCAGAGACTGGGTCCCTGGGTTGATGGTGGGAGCCGGCTATTTTTCCGCTTTTGGCAACCGGGGAGGCATGAATTTCACGCTACTTTACAACCTCACATACGACAATAGAAGGTCACCCTACAATGAACCATATGTAATCCGCGTGGGTTTCATATATTAACCCACACCTCCGCCAATAGCTACATGGACGCACTGATTGATAGACTGCACGCTGCGCATAATAAGTGCCCCGAGTGCCCATCACCAAAAGTGATTAAACGTTTTTTCGAAGATCTCCTTGGTGTGTTGTTTCCCGAGCATGCCAATGAGTTACTTAAGGAACGGGGTAATTTGGAAATGAAATACTTTGATCTTCTGGTACAGTTGAAACGGATCCTTAGCAAGAATCCAGCCCTCCACGGTGGGGACGGTGAAAAGCTCGGTGATCAGTTTTTCAATTCACTAGGGGATGTCTACCAACTATTGTTGGAAGATCTAGACGCGATGTATGCCGGAGATCCTGCCGCCAAATCCAAGACGGAAATAATCCGGTGTTATCCCGGATTTTACGCGGTTTGCGCCTACCGAATCGCACACCTGTTGTATTCCATGGGCGTTTCATTGATACCACGGATGATTACCGAGTTTGCTCATGGCAAAACAGGAGTAGACATTCATCCCGGAGCCAAGATTGGACGCTTTTTCTGTATTGATCATGGGACGGGAATCGTGATCGGAGAAACGACACTTGTCGGCGATCACGTAAAAATTTATCAGGGGGTCACCTTAGGCGCTTTAAGCGTGAAGAAGGAAGATGCGGACAAAAAACGCCATCCCACCATTGAAGATAATGTAGTGATTTATGCGGGAGCAACAATTTTAGGAGGCGATACCATTATCGGTAAAAATAGCGTCGTAGGTGGTAACGTGTGGTTGACCAAAAGCATTCCGCCAAATAGTAAGATTTATTACCAAACCAAAATTTACGACGGATCCTCCAATTTGACCGACTTTTACGTCTTGAAAAACGAGGCCTGATAGCCAGTACCAACGGCCTACATTAAACAACCGAAAGGATTTATGAAATTAGTAGAACTGATTGGCAATACGCCTTTGATTGAGCTTGGCACTATTCCAGTCAATCCATCTGTACGAATTTTTTGCAAACTAGAAGGACAAAATCCCGGTGGATCTGTTAAGGACAGGGCGGCATACAACATGATTCAGTCGGCAATGGACAGGGGGGAAATACAAAAAGGCTCCAGACTTGTAGAAGCTACCAGCGGAAATACAGGTATTGCTTTGGCAATGGTGGCTGCTACCCTCGGCGTAAAAATGACATTGATTATGCCGGACAATTCCACCCGGGAAAGAGTCCTTTCAATGGAAGCCTATGGAGCGCGCGTTATCCTTACCCCTGCGGCTAAAACCATAGAGTACTCCCGGACTTTAGCCGAGCAAATGGCAGCTGAGGAAGGGTATTTTATGCTCAATCAGTTCGCAAATCCAGATAACTACTGGGCCCATTACCACACGACTGGACCTGAGATCTTCAACGATACACAGGGGACGGTTACCCACTTCGTCTCAGCAATGGGAACTACAGGTACTATAATGGGCGTATCCAGGTACCTCAAAGAAAAGAACCCAAACATACAGATAGTAGGAACACAGCCTACTGATGGTTCAAGCATTCCAGGAATCCGGCGATGGTCTCCGGAATTCTTGCCAAAAATTTTTGAAGCAGAACGTGTGGATAAAATTATCGATGTCAGTCAAGAACAAGCGACACAAATGACCCGAAGAATGGCAAAAGAGGAGGGGATATTGGGAGGTATGAGTAGCGGCGGAGCGCTTTTTGCAGCGTTGCAGCTAGCACAAACGCTTGAGCAGGGAGTGATCGTTTGCATTACCTGCGACAGGGGAGACCGGTATCTGAGTTCCGACCTGTTCGGGTAGTCGGCGGATAAAATAGACCTAACAAGAACCCATTTCTGATTCGATCCTTGTGGTGGTTTATTGTTGATCGTTCGAATGCGGTCAAAAATGTCCGCTTCAAAGCTTTGTGTGTTTAGGGATTGCAATTCTTGGGGCCATGTGAGGCATTTTTTATGGCATGTTACTAGCATCTCTGCTGTTGTACCAATAGGTTTCCACCCATGCTAAAAAATTACCTTGTTGTCGCATTTCGGAATATTCGAAGAAATCCATTAAGAACCTTCGTACATGTCACGGGTCTGGCCCTTGGAGTAGCAGTGTGTTCTATCGTTTTTCAGGTAGTGTATCATGAATATACCTTTGATACATTTCATCCTGATTCAGATAGGATTTATCAAGTGACTACCACCACAGGTTTCTTAGGGGAATCGGTAACGAATGGCGGAGTCCCCATTCCTTTAGCACACGTAATTGCAGACGAAGTGGCTGGAATCGAGCAAAAGACGTTCTTTTACACGCTATGGGACGTAAATGTTCATAATCCTGAAACTGACGATTGGTTTCCGAATCAGCCGCAGGTCACCTATGCGGACCCGGATCTGCTACGGATTTTTCCCCGCACTTGGTTGGCCGGTGATCCGGCTGCAGCCCTTAGTACGTTAAATCAGGTAGTATTGACGGAATCCGCTGCTAAACAGTACTTCCCTGAAAAACCAGCTAATCGGATTATTGGTAGGTTCTTGGAATATTATTTTTTGGATACGCTTACAGTTGAAGTAGTCGGCGTTGTGGCGGATTTTGAAGAAAACTCTGATTTTCTATTTACCGATTTCCTGTCCGTGGGAAATCTTTTTCAAGAGCGGTCGAAAGATTACTTCAGTACGGATCAGTGGAATAATATAAATTCCTCTTCGCAGCTTTTTCTGAAACTCTCAGAGAATAAAACACCTGAGGATTTGGAAGTAGATTTTGAACTGATAGAACAAAAATACCTCACAACGGAGGACGGAATCGCCATGGAATTTTCTCTTTCTCCGTTGTCTGAACTCCATTTTTACCAGAACTTTGACAGACCCGCTGCAAATAAGGCCATGTTGTTTGGGTTGATGGTCATTGGAGGGATCATGCTCCTGCTCGCAGGTATGAATTTTATCAATCTCGAGACGGCCCAGTCAGTGCTTCGCGCAAAAGAAGTAGGCATCAGAAAGACGATGGGGAGCAATAGACGACAGCTCGTGATGCAGTCCATCGTCGAAACGGGACTATTGGTTATAATCGCCATATCCTTTGGGATTGTTGGTAGTGAACTTTTAGTAATTTATTTTCATGAATTCTTACCAACTGGCTTGGATATTCAGTATCGTAGCTGGCAAGGACTGGCCTTTTTTGCAAGTATATTCCTGTTTCTGACCATTTTCTCCGGGATTTTCCCGGCACTCTTACTAGCTGCCTATTCCCCGAGGAAGACACTAGGCAAAGACTTTAGGATCCCTCAGGGGTTCTCGTTTGGCTACCTAATTCAGCGTTACCTGACCATATTTCAGTTCGCCTGTGCTATCATGTTTGTAGTGGGGGTACTCGTGGTATCGGATCAGGTACATTACCTCACAAAGCGGGAACTGGGTTTTGAAACGGAACGCATACTTTTTGCCCGACTTCCCTTCTCCCAAGTAACCCCGGAAGCCAAAAGGAGCCTGCAGGTAGCGATAGAACAACAAGCCTTTGTTCAACAAACAAGCTATGCGAGTGACATGCTGGCCTCGTCCGGATTATGGACCTCGGTCATAGAGGTACCTACAGCGGAGGGGACAGAAGAGCTGTCCGTACAGGTAAAGGCAATTGATGAAGATTTTATGGATTTGTTTGGTGTTCCAATTATCCAAGGAAAAAACTTACGCGCGGAATCAAAGCAACTTCTAGTCAACGAAACACTCCACAATCAGCTGTCAAACCTCCAAAGGGGGTCTTTAATTGGGGAAACGGTTGGTTATAGAGACGAGGTATATACAATCGTAGGGATTGTTCCAGATGTACATACAAGAACCCTTCGAGAGCCTATTCTTCCCATGATCTACCACCACGGAACCATCAATTCCAATACCCTCAACGTAATAGTTATGCAAGGGAATGAGATCTCTTCGGCGAAGCGGGAGCTTGATCAGCTGTTTAGCACCTATTTTCCATTGGAAACAGCCGGGTTTAGACTTTTAGAACACGAACTAGCCACTTTTTATGAATGGGATTTGAAATTGGGAAAAATATTAACAATGGCCTCCCTAATGGCCATTTTGATCAGTTTGTTGGGCCTGTTTGCGTTGACATCCTTAATCATTGCCAAAAAGTCCAAAGAAATAAGCATTAGAAAAGTATTGGGCGCTAGCGTGCAGCAGTTGCTTTTGGAGATTGCTAAATCCTATATGGTATTGATGCTCATGGCAGTCATACTTGGTTCTATTCCCGCTTGGATGTTGGCAGAGCGTTGGCTGGCTGATTTTGCATTTCGTATTCCTATGCCAATACATCTTTTTGTTTATGCGGGGTTGCTAATTACGCTGCTTGCACTTCTCATTGTCTCAGTACATGGTATTAAAGTTGCTAGCCGAAATCCCTCGGAGGTACTAAAAGGAGAATGATCCGTTTTTTCCGTTTCTGACTTGATGGATATTGTTCGCCAGCGAACAAAGGTGTACGGCCCGTTGGAGATAAACTCCAAAAATAGCCCCTTAAGCCCTTTCCAGAAGAGGTATGTTGTGGCATGATACTGGGAATAAGAACAATCAAATTAGCACAAAAAAGATGATCTCATTAAAAGAAATAGATAAGTATATCGACTCACGTTTTCAGCGGGTTTTTATTTTAAAGGACATTCATTTAACAATCAATCAGGGGGAATTTGTCACCTTGATGGGACCGTCGGGTGTTGGGAAATCTACCTTGCTTAATATCATCGGCCTATTGGATCAGGAATATGCGGGAACATATACCTTTGATGGGAAAGAAATCAAAGGGCTCAAAGAAAAGCAACGGTCTGCACTTCATAAGGCTGAGTTTGGTTACATATTTCAAGCCTATCACCTGATAGATGAGCTGACAGTCTATGAAAACATCGAGACACCGCTACTCTACAGAAACGTTTCCTCCCAGGACAGAAAAAGTATCATCGCCGAGTTATTGGACCGGTTTCAGATGGTGGCGAAGAAGGATCTTTTTCCCGAGCAGCTATCTGGTGGACAACAACAGCTTGTAGGCATTGCCCGTGCAATTGCTGGGAAGCCAAAAGTCCTGTTAGCAGATGAGCCGACCGGAAACCTACATTCTGTACAAGCTAAAGAGATCATGCAGGTCTTTCAGGAATTAAATAGAACGGGGACTACAATAATCCAAGCGACGCATGCGAGGGAGAACGCTGATTTTGGAACCCGCTTAGTAAATATGTTGGACGGAAAAATCGAAAGCGATATACAAATAGCATGATAAGAACTAGCTTAAGCACCGTTTTGCTGTGTATGGTCGTGTTGGGGCGTCTTATCGCTCAAGACACACTACTGCTGACATTTGACGAGGCGGTGCATTTGGGTCTTCAACGAAACATTGTCTACCGTGCGTTGCAAAACGAGCAGGAGCAGCTTCGGTTGGAGAAAGTCAATGCCAAATTGAACCATCTGCCAAGTCTGAATATTTCCAATTCTGCCTATAGACAGATCGGCCAGCAATTTCAACAGGTAGAGGGACAGGTAATCGTGACGAATGAAATCAATAATATTCTCTCTTCACGTATTTCCGCTCAAATGCCGATTTATAATGGAGGAGGGCAAACCAACCGAACTGCCGCAGCCGGTTATTTTGAAGAAGCTGGCGAATACGGACTTCTAGCCGCTTCGCAAGAAGTCGTCTTTTCAATTTCTCAGCAGTACTTACAGGCCTTACTGGACGAGGAGCTTTACCGGATTTCCGAAGAAAACCTTACAAACCAACAGGCTCTTTTGATGCAAATCGAGGGATTTGTCGAGGCAGGGTTAAGAACCCTTGCGGACCTCTACAACCAACAGGCAGAGGTTGCAAGGTTGGCGTCAGTTTCCGTGCAGGCAAAGATCCAATGGGAAAGCAGCCTTTGGGAATTGGCCGAGACGCTGCAGGTGGAGGAAGGTAAGGTTCCTTTGCTGAGCCCGGTCCCGCTGGATGACGCCTCGGAAGCCTTCTCAGACCTGTCACTCAACGCGCTCTATCAGCAAGCTATGCGCCAACGGAAAGACCTTAGGCAGCAAGAGGCGTTAGAACTGGCCAATAAGAAAATGATGGCTGTTTCCAAAGCCGCCCGACTTCCCCGGTTGAAACTATTTATGGAATACAGTTCATTTTACACGTCGTTGGACGAGCGGATACTCAAAGAACAGTTCATGAAGGTCTATCCGCAACGCAATATTGGCGTGTCGTTGTTTATACCGCTATTCAATAATTTTGATCAAGTGGCGGCAATAGGGAGAAGCAGGGTAAATCTCCAAAACCAACAGTTACAACTGGGTGCGTTGGAGCGGAGGATTTACCAGGAGGTGAAGTTGGCCTATGAAAACTATGCTGGTGCAATCAAACGCGAAGAAGCCACCAAGGTGCAGCTTAAAGCAGCAGTGATGGCACAAGAAGCCATTTCAGAGCGGTTTCGATTGGGCGTTAGTAATTTTGTCGATTTGGCACAAGCCAATCAGCAATTGGTTACTGCGCAATCGGACAATGCACAGGCCCAGTATTCCCTTTTCTTTCAGAAGGAATTATTGGCGTATGTATTGGGAGAAATACGTATGGATTAGCGGTGTATGGATTATCCAAACCGGAGTAAGAAGGTAGTCTGTTGTTCCGGTTCGGAATAAACCTCCAATGTCCCATGATGTAGGTGCATGATCTGCCGCGAAATGGCAAGTCCGATCCCACTACCCGTTTTCTTTGTAGTATAGAACGGGACAAAAATCCTTTCCACTGCTTCCGGAACGATGCCTTCACCGAAGTCCGTCACACGTATCACAGGGATAGATTGACTGTCCAGCCCTCCGGACACGATGATTTCCCGTCGCAGGGCAGATGCCATCGCCTCCTTTGCGTTTTTGATCAAATTAATCAAAATCATCTGGATCAATTCCTGATCCGCGGTAATTTCCAACCCTGTTGGTTGTACGTTTGTGGTCAGGGATATATTGCTGGCTATCAGCTCTTCTTTTAAAAGTACCTGACAGTTGTCAAAAAGGGCTTTTAGGGAGCATGCTGCTAGTTTAGGCTGCGGAATATTGGTGTAGTCCCGGTAGGCGTTGACAAAATTGACCAGCCCGATACTGCGCTTGGAGATTGTTCTTAGCCCTTCTGCGAGATCCAGGTAGCTTTCTTTTTCCAGTTCCAAGAGGCCGGTCTTTCCTTGTTGTATGTCTTCTTCAAGGATGGTTCCCAACGAATTTGACAAACTCGCAATAGGTGTCATGGAATTCATGATCTCGTGACGGAGCACCTTAGTCAGATTCTGCCATGCTTGTAGCTCATTCTTTTGAAGTTCTGATTTTATATTCTGGAAGGATAACAATGTCCAGTTGTTTCCATCCATTTTAAACGCCGCCGATTGTACGTTCAGGTAAAGGTCTGTTCTCACGTTGATTGAGAATGACCCACCGGGTTTGATATTGACTACGTTAGCTAGTAGCTCTGTGGAAAGCTTACCCAAATCGTAGATATCCTTGAACTGGTGAATCCGCAACAATTGTTTGGCAGCTCCGTTGATGACACCGATTCTTCCCCTACTGTCAAAGGAAAGTATTCCCGTATTGATATGCTGAATCATGATCTGAAGGAAAAGCATTTGTTCTTCCTTTTCCGCTCGGGTTTTTCTGAAGGCGTCGATTACTTCGTTGAAGGAGAGATTCATCTCGCGAAACGAACTACCCATTTTACTGTCCTTGGTAAACCTGGACGAGAAATCTGAGTATCGGATGGATTCAAGAAATCTTGTAATCTTTCGGTTGGTGGTATTCCCGTAGGCAATCAAATTGAATGTCACGCCTACAAGCAACACCATCAGCACCACGGCCGGAAGTGCGATGCCGTCCTGGACATTAACGCTGGCAATGCCAAGCGCCAACCCTAGGATTACCAAGACCCGCCAAATGATTCCGATGGCAAACGATCTAAATCCCATACCTTTCCAGTCTTCTGTAAAGTGAGGATCTTGTTAACCCTAGTTCTTCCGCCGCCCGGGTAATATGGCCGTTATGTTTTTGTAGGGCCTTTCGGATAAGGATTTTTTCTACATCCTCAATGTTAAGATGATCCAAGCTTACAAAATCCTCTTGTTTTTCAGGAATCAACTGCTTTTGAATAAATAGATCTTCTGGCTGCAGCACGCTGTGGTTAGTCATGATCACTGCCCGTTCTATACTATGTTGTAGTTCCCGGATATTTCCAGGCCAATGATATTTCTGCATGCGTTTTATCAGCGCTTCGCCTGCCTTCCGGATTTCTTTTCCATATTTTCGCGAGTAGATGTCTATAAAGTGATTGGCGAGGAGTGGGATATCCTCTGGTCGCTCCCGTAGTGGAGGCAGTGTGATTTCTATGGTGTTTATCCGATAAAGCAAGTCTTGTCTAAAGGCATTGGAATACACCATGGCGTGTATGGACATATTCGTGGCGGATATCAGGCGGATATTCACTGGAGTGGGCTTGTTGGCACCTACACGTGTTACTTCTCTGTTTTGAAGGGCAGCCAGCAATTTAGCTTGTAGTGGAAGAGGAAGATTTCCTATTTCATCCAAAAACAACGTACCCTTGTTTGCTTGCTCAAAACGGCCCGTACGGTCTTCTTTCGCATCTGTAAACGATCCTTTTTTATGCCCGAAAAGTTCGCTCTCAAACAATGATGCTGTAATCGCACCCAAATCTACCCCGATAAACCCTTCCCTATTCCTTCTGGAGTTTCTGTGGATTGCCCGTGCTATCAATTCTTTTCCGGTGCCGTTCTCACCCAAAATGAGGATATTCGCATCCGTTGCCGCGACTCGGTCGATTGTTTCGAAGACCTTCACCATTGAGGGGCTTTGCCCGATGATGTCTTTAAATTTACTGTCTATGTCTTTGTAAAGCTGCTGCTGTTGGTTTTTGAGCTCGGAAATTTCCAGCTTTGATTGCCTCAGACGCAATGCGGCATTAAGGGTAGCGAGTAATTTTTCATTTTCCCACGGTTTGAGTACAAAATCCGTTGCGCCTTCCTTTATTGCTTTTACCGCAGTGCTTATGTCTCCGTAGGCCGTAATAAGTACGACTACAGCAGAAGGGTCTAAATCCAAAATCCTGTCCAGCCAATAGAACCCCTCCTGTCCACTGCTTACGTCCTTTGTAAAGTTCATGTCTAACAGAATCACGTCGTATGCTTCATTGACAATCAGAACCGGCAAGAGCCCCGGATTCATCTCTGTGTCCACTTGCCCAAAGTGCCGCTTTAGAAAGATTTTGGCAGCTTTTAACAAATCTTCGTTGTCATCGACAATCAGTATTTTTCCTGGTTTTTGTTCTTTCATGTGGGCGGAGGGCAGTTTGATAGTAGCTTTTATACGTGTTAACGGCAACAAAAGGGAAATGGGAATCCGGTACAGTCTCAATTATTCCTTACGCTCCAAAAGGTGTACCGAATTCTATCCCCTGCTTATTTTGCCGAAAAGCTTCCACTAGGGGTAGTTTACCGTTATTTTATGGTAAAAGCAAGCCGGTGCCGCACGTTGGAATAGTACGGTATGTTTCCGTTTTGATCGCTGACGGACAACTTTGTCCGAAAAATACAAGGATTAACCCTTCATGATAGCCTCTTTAGGCATTTAGCGCTGTTTTTTTCGTGGCATATAAATTGGCGTGACAGGGGGTATACAACGCATTGTGATTACCGAGATGGATCGAAAACTTGAAAAGAAAACATGGACGCCAAAATTTTTCGCTTTGATCTCCGGATCGGTGCTCCTTTTGGGATTTATCATCTACCAACTGGCCTTTGCCGACAGAAGATCGACGATGAATGTGTCCATGGAGCGGGTTAGCATTGCCAGTGTTAAGGAGGGGGAATTCACGGATTACATCCCCGTAGGTGGAACCTTGGAGCCTGGGGAAACTTTCTACTTGGACGCGCTCGAGGGAGGCAATATCCAAGAGGTAGTCCGAGAATCCGGCGCATTAGTGAATGCAGGGGATACCATTCTGCGGCTTTCTAATTCCAAATTGCAGCTCGAGGTAATGGAACGCGAGTCCGGACTTTACTTTCAGATCAACAACCTGCGGCAGGTAAGACTACAACTAGACCAAAATGACCTGAGCCAGCAGGGTCAGCTGGCCGAAATTGATTATCAACTTAGCCTTTTAAAGCCCCAGTATGAGCGCTTTAAGTCGCTCCATGAAAAAAAATTGGTTTCAGACCGTGAATTTGAAGAAGTACGTGAACAATACGACTATAATGTGAAACGAAGAACACTCACGTATGAAGCCTATAGAAACGATTCTATTTCGCGCGTATCTCAAAAACAACAACTTCGTGATTCTGAAAGAAGAATGAACCAGTCCCTCGATGGCGTAGGGCAAATTTTGGATAATTTAGCGGTCAAAGCACCCATTTCTGGTCAACTTTCTACCGAGCAACTTCAGGTAGGGCAATCCATCTCCCCAGGAGAGCGGTACGGTCAGATTGATATTTTGGATAAATTTAAAGTGAAAGTACCAATTGATGAACTTTACTTACCCAGAGTATCTACCGGACTGAGGGGCTCTTTTTCGCTTGCCGGAAACACCTATGCCTTGGAAATAAGTAAAATTTATCCTAATGTAACGGGCGGACGCTTTGAAGTAGACATGATTTTCCCGACTGACGTGCCCGATGGGATACGGCGCGG
This sequence comes from Cytophagales bacterium, assembly GCA_016124425.1. Classification (GTDB taxonomy): domain Bacteria; phylum Bacteroidota; class Bacteroidia; order Cytophagales; family Cyclobacteriaceae; genus Lunatibacter. Next base: position 1,777 of record WGNT01000057.1, on the reverse strand, counting down.
TCAGACTGTTAGGATTAGGTTGGAACTTGGAGCGAGTGAACAGGCCGTGTTGTTGCCCACGGGAGGATTTTATAAAGATACCGGAGGCAACTGGGTGTTTGTCTATGACCCCGCTACCGGCAAAGCAGAAAAACGATCCATCCGCCTCGGCCGCAAAAACCCGGAGTTCTACGAGGTGCTGGAGGGGCTGAGCCCAGGGGAAAGGGTCATCGTAAGCGGATACGAGAATTTCGGCAAAAATGAGGTGTTGCACTTGAATTAGACGTGGGGACTTAGTGAAGAGGAGATTTAGGAACGAAGGGACGGAAAGGGGGTGGAATTTAAAGAGAAGGTGACTTAGAGACATGGGGATGTAGAGACTTAATCCTTATCCGAGTGATAAGATTCTGAAGTGGATGAGGATTTGGTTGTTTCAATTTCGAAAAGGATTAGGCAAATTGTGCAGGCTACCTAGCCTTTGATCATTACTGAACATTACGTACAAACGAAAAAAAGCGATTTATATGAATAGAGGCTTTGGAGAACTTGCCCGAAAGGGTTCGATATTTAAAGCGAAATATATGGTTGGTTTATCAACATAATCGGGAAGCGTTTCGGATTTAATTCCACCTAACCTTCAGTCTACTACTCTTTTGCTTACAATCATTATAAACATAATTACGCTAACTAACTAATCAACATGCATATCATCAAAACTGAAAATTTAAAGAAATTATACACCACCGAGGAGGTGGAGACCACCGCATTGGACAACATTAACATTGAAATTCAAAAGGGGGAATTTGTAGCCATCATGGGCCCCTCGGGATGCGGTAAGTCAACGTTGCTAAACATCATTGGCCTTTTGGACAATCCCGACGCTGGAGCCTACTACTTTATTGATCAAGATGTGGCAGGATACTCGGAAAGGCGCCGTTCCCAGCTCAGAAAAGGAAACATAGGCTTTGTTTTTCAGAGTTTTAACCTGATCGATGAGCTAACCTGCTATGAAAACGTAGAGTTGCCGCTGTTGTATCTTAAAACTCCAGCTGACGAAAGAAAGCGTCGGGTAGAGGAGGTCCTCACGAGGATGAATATCATGCACCGAAAGGACCATTTTCCGCAGCAGCTATCAGGAGGGCAACAACAACGGGTAGCCATCGCCCGGGCAATCGTTGCCAAACCCGCGGTGATACTTGCCGATGAACCTACCGGAAATTTGGATTCAGCCAATGGCGAAGAGGTAATGAGGCTATTGGAGGAATTGAACAACGAGGGTACGACGATCGTCATGGTAACACACTCTCCACACGACGCAAATTATGCCCACAGAATTATCAACCTTTTTGACGGTAAGGTAGTCACCGAAAACATCCGAGAGCAATTTCATATTTAGCAGAAGCAATACAAAAACGGTTTGTTTATACTCGATTTAACTAGCTCATTGTAACAAATTCACAAAAAAAACACAAATGCTTTTCGTTTGCTCAACAAATGAACTTCTTTATTCGTCTTAAATCTGAAAGTTAGACCCACAGATTTGCTTTGGTTAGCTTCAATACACATTCGAAAAAATAGTTTTTTACACCATTTAATGCAGACAAAATGTTGAGAGTCCTATTGAGTAGTATTTTAGTGATTGGTTTGATACCGTTTTCCTTCGGGCAAAATATGCCTACCCAATCCATATATGCTGAATTGGGTGGAGCTGGATTAGCGTATTCCTTCAATTATGACTTTAGGTTTGACAAATCCGATATCAACTCCTGGGGGATGCGTATAGGTGCCGGCGGCTGGT
>WGNT01000160.1 GCA_016124425.1 Cytophagales bacterium | reverse complement strand
GCATGTTTGTAGACGGAAGGAAAATAATCGACTGGATCGACAATAAGGAATATGGACCGGTGTTACAGGATGGTAAAATAGGGTTTAGGCAAATGCAGTGGACTCATTTTCGATACAGGAATTTCAAGGTATGGGAGATTTCAAAATGAAAAGACATAACTATTTGAGCAGTGCTATTTTTAAAAAATCCTACTTGAAGGGATTGTTTTCGGCAATTCTAGTAAGTGTTTTTGTTGGCTATATGCTTTTGGGCTATGCCAAGATGCTAGACAGGGAACCTGCTCAAAATGCCCCATCCACGCTAGCTGTCGTTTATCCCCGTTACCTCGACTACCCCATTCCTTCGACGGGCATGGAAGTGCGCACAAATCCTCCCATAATAAGATGGCCCTTGTCAAAGGGAAAGGATATTCGCTATGATGTCCGGTTATCACCTGAACCAGATTTTACTGACCCTGCTAAGCTAGTTCAAGAAACTAACTTGCCTTGGGCTTTATTTAACCCCCATCGTAAATTGGAATCCGGAACATGGTATTGGCAAGTCAGGCAGTCCGGGGAGCAATGGTCTGCTGTAAGACACTTTACCGTGGATGAAACTGCCGTTGAGATTGTTTCACCCACAGCAGACCAATTTTTGAAGGCTTTACCGAAGGGGCATCCAAGAGTCTTGGCCGCAGCCACAGATCTAAGCTTATTACGCAGCTTGCCGTCCGATGAGGATAGCCGGGCGATCTTATTGTCAGCCGATAAATACCTGATGGCCCCCATACCACAGGAAACCGATGGACGCGCAAACCGACAAGGAGAGGATAAAGAACAAAACAGAAAACTAAGTCTCGATGCTAGTAAGGAGCTTGGCACGAGTGTCTACAACGCCATTTTATCCTTGTCCGAAGCCTTTATCTTGACAGCCAATGACGCTTATGCTAACAAGGCACTCGAAATTGCCTTTGAAATAGCTGATTGGGATCCAAAAGGAGTATCAAGCATCAACGATTTCGGTGATGCACGTTGCATGTTAGCCATGGCGCTGGTATATGATACGTTCTTCGACAGGTTAAGTGAGGCTCAAAAAGCAACCTTGCTTTCGTCGATCAAAACAAGGGCATACCATTTTTACTCAAGCTGGGTAAATAACATGGAAGCTAGGGTACTAAGTGGGCATGTTTGGCAACACATACTGCATTACTTTTTCCAGACTTGCCTTGCTCTCCATGGCGACGATCAGGATGCCGCTACCTGGATGGCTTATGCGTATGAATTGTTTTTAGCCAGGGCACCTATACTTGGAGGGATGGATGGAGGATGGGCTGAAGGAGTTTCTTATTTCCGAATGAACATGGAAACGTTGATAGACATCCCGTTATTTATCCAAAAATACACCGGATTCGATTTCATCAATTCCCATCCCTGGTATGTACATCAAATCGACTGGATGCTCTACCACATTCCCCCCGGGTCTTCCTCGGATGGGTTTGCGGATAATTCTGAAGAACTTCCTTCTCCCGGACCAGCATATCAGTCTTTTGCGCTCGAAATTGCCAAATTAACCAACAGTTCCAAAGCATCATGGTATGCCAATGAAGTAGGTAAGCTTGAGCGCTCCCCTCTTTCCGAAGAGCCAACACTTAGATGGGTGAGGCTTGCAAAAACACGGGACCTGTCCGTTCCCAAAGCCTCCTTGGAGTTGAAGCAGCCTATCGGACGGATGTTCAACGATATTGGTCTTGTCGCCTTGCACAGTGACATGACAGACAACAGCAACAACCTGATGGTAGCCATGCGGTCCAGCCCTTTTGGTTCCTATGGGCATATGCTTTCCGACCAAAATGTCTTTAACATCCTCTATGGTGGACAAAAACTGTTTTACCGAACCGGCTATAAGGTAAGCATGAATGATCCCCACCGCACAGGATGGTACCAACATACCAAAAGCCAAAATGGCATCCTTGTGGATGGAATGGGTCAGCCTTACAGCACCGAGGCGTATGGTATAATCTCAAGATTTCTTCAAGGAGAAGACTTGGCATATGCCAAAGGAGACGCTTCTAATGCCTATAGCAGCAAGGAAACCAGTGAATATTATGGTGTTGTGAAAAACGACCGGCACCTCGTTTTGTTAACCCCTAACGTGATTCTTATTTATGATGATTTAGCCGCTAGCAAAGCAGTGGATTGGTCTTGGCTTATTCACAGCCTTGAGGAAATGGAAATTGACACTAAAGATCAAACCTTTGCTGTAGATCTGGAAAATGCGGTTGGAAAAGGCCGTCTTTGGAGTTCAGATAACGTATTTTTTCATCTTAGCGATACGTTTGCGGTGTCGGCTGTGAACTGGAGGGAGACCCTAGACGCAGATGGCATCCCAAAATCGTACGATGACAGCCAGTATCACCTTGCTGCTACTACGCTGAGTAAAACCTCACGAATGCGTTTTTTCGCAGTAATTCAGGTAGGGAAAGAGGTAGATGAATCCGCCTTACTCACAGGTGATTTTACAAATGGGACAGTCAGCATCAAGCTAGGGGATTGGTCAATTCGCGCAATTCTGGATTCAGACGCTGCACCTGGCTTACAGGTACAAAACACCGTCACGGAAACGGCATTTTCCTCCCATGGAGATACCCTTTTAATACGAAATCAGCCATTTCTAGGAAGTCGTGAGGGTAGTTCAAGACTGGGGATTGTAAAGGATGACATGCCTGTATTCATGGAAGTGATCGACCAGTTCCCGTATGACATGCAATCCCGATTAAGGTATTTTCAAATGAATCAGCTGCCTCAGCCTGTGGGGTTATCGGATTCCTCTTTAAACCAACAGGCATACGATTAGAAACCCATTGATGAAATCGAGCAGGAAGAACCCCTCACAAATTAGGATAATTAAGAATCATTTGGGATTCCATGTAACCGACAAAACAATATGAATACCATGAAGAAGATATTTCTGATTTTTACACTGATAGCACTACCATTGTTTGCCACAGTGGGACATGCGGCTTGCTGTTCAGTGGATAAGAAATTGCCCAACTTTATTTTCATTCTTGCTGATGATCAGGGGTGGAGTAGTACCTCCGTTGGCATGGATGATAGCGTTTTGGATTCAAAAAGTGATTTTTTTGAGACGCCAAGCTTAGATAGGATGGCTAAGGAAGGGATGCGCTTCACCCATGCCTATGCTCCTGCAGCGATCTGCTCTCCTACGCGGAGGAGTATTATGTTTGGAAAGACACCAGCTAGACTGGGAGATGAAACATTTGCGGCCAATTATCATCCGAGGAATACCCAATTACAACTAACCATTCCTCTTTTGCTGAAGTTGGTTGATCCCGCCTACAAAACAGCCCACTATGGAAAGTGGGACTTAAGGGCTGAAATTTTCCCCGAAGACCTGGGTTTTGACGAAAGCGACGGTGATACGCGGAATGCCCATGGCAATTTGATGGGGGATAGCGAAGATAAATGGGATGCCCTATTTATCACCAACGACCCAAAGCGGTCGTCCTCAATAACGGCGAGGGGGATAAATTTTATGGAAAGGCAGGTAGTAAAAGGAACCCCGTTTTACCTCCAATTATCCCATTATGCTCCACATGTCGATATTCAGACAAAACAGCGTACGTTTGATAAATACAGCGCGAAGCCAAAGGGAGAAAAACACAACAATCCTGGATGGGCAGGGATGCTAGAGGACATGGACTATACCATAGGTCAAATTTTCGATAAAGTAGAAGCACTTGGTATCGCCGAAAATACGTACATTATCTTTATGGCAGACAATGGTTCTGTGGAATTTTTACCTCCTGTCTCTTCCAAACAAAAGCTGCTACACCCCGATACGTTTGACAAGCCCATGCGGAATTCCCCACTTCGGGGCGGCAAATGGACCCTCTATGAAGGAGGAATACGTGTTCCGTTTATCGTAAAAGGCCCCGGGGTTCCCTCTGGGCAATCGAGCCATGTCCCTGTAGGCGGCTGGGATCTTTTACCCACCATTGCGGAACTCGCCGGATATCTCAATCCACTTCCTACCGATTTGGATGGCGGGAGTTTTGCCGGGATTCTTACCTCCACCGGGAACGGAAGGGTGGAAAGAGCACATGATTTTCTAATTTTCCATCGATACCACGACGGTTATCCCCATTCAGCCATTATTCAGGGAGACTATAAAGTCATCAGGTTTTGGAAGTCCGGCACCGTGGAACTGTATAATCTCGCCACGGATTTGGGAGAGCGGACGAATTTAATCCTAAGTCAACCTGATAAGGCCAAGGAATTAGACGGGAAGCTACTAGCTTATTTAAGCGCCGTTAATCCTACATTAGTGAAAAAGCTGAGTGCTTACTGAACCTTCGGATTTCCACCGCATTATTACTGATTGAAAAATAACTACTTAGATGTCCTCTGTTGAGGCTACAGAGAAAAAGCAAAATTTACCTTTCACCTAAGTCGTTACATGTACACTTAATTTTGTAACTTTCTACTTGAAACTACAGCACCGCATTTTCTTACTCCCATCGGAAATTCGTAGTCTTGGTAAAAAACACCACTAAACACGATCGAAATAGGTGATCTTGAGGAAGATTTCGAAAGTGCTTGTTTAATAGATCGATCCGTATTTATATGCTTCCAATTCACCCAAAAAACCTACTGCTGCTCATTAGTAGCGCTTTACTTTTTTTAGTAGCCTGTACCCATTCCGAGCCGGAAAAAACACCCGAAAACCGAGAAGCAAGCAGGCTGAACAACCACCAAGATTGGGGAATATACAGAGGCCATGCGTCGGGCATTCAATACTCTGCACTTGATCAAATTCATACCGGAAACGTCCATACACTGGAAAAAGCCTGGGAATACCATCACGGAAATCCAGTCGGCCCGGGCATGTATGCCAATCCAATCATTGTTGATGGCTTGCTGTATTTCACCACTCCGGAGCTAAATGCGGTTGCATTAAATGCTGCCACGGGATCGGAAGTGTGGGTATTCCGCCCAGACCAATACCGCGATGACGAACGACCCTTCCGGGGCAGAAACAGGGGCCTTACCTACTGGGAAGATGAAAATGGGGAAAATAAACGTATCCTGAATTTTGTGAAGGACAGAGTGTATGCCATTGATGCACGCACAGGGAATTTAATTACCTCCTTCGGAGAAAACGGATGGATAGATTTGCGTAAAAACCTGCCCCAAGATCCGGAGGATGTTGATTTTGAAGCTACCACGCAGGGGATGGTTTACCAAAATGTCCTTATCATCGGTGGCCGTACCCCTGAAGGAGAACCTTCTTCGCCGGGAGATGTACGTGGCTATGATGCGCTGACGGGGGAGTTCAAGTGGATCTTTCATACCATTCCCCAGCCTGGAGAGTTTGGCTATGACACCTGGGAATTTGAAGATGGCGTAAGCTATGGCGGAACTAATCCTTGGGGTGGATTAACTGTAGATGAAGAAAGGGGGTGGGTTTTCTTCGCCACCGGTTCGCCGGCACCTGATTTCATCTATGGAGGCATGCGCAAAGGAGAAAACCTTTTTGCCAATTGCGTCATAGCCTTAGATGCCAACACGGGCAAACGGATGTGGCATTACCAGACCCTTCGCCATGATATCTGGGATTACGACCTTCCCCCGGCACCGATCTTGGCGACAGTTACTACCGAGGGCATATCCAAAGATATCGTTGTACAATTGACAAAGCAGGGGCTGACCTTTGTACTGGACAGGGACACCGGAGAGCCTGTATTTCCGGTAGTCGATCTGCCAGTTCCTCCCTCCAAGGTGCCAGGAGAGCAAGCATGGCCCACACAACCCTTTCCCCTAAGGCCGCCTCCGCTCAACCGAACCACGCTTCGGGAATCGGATCTGAGTACTATCACCCCAGAAACCCGAGACTATGTGTTAAATATCTTCCGGCAACATGAAACCGGCCCCCTCTATACGCCGGCGTCCATGGCGGGGGTTATTACCATGCCCGGACATCAGGGGGGCGCAGAGTGGGGTGGCGCGGCATTTGATCCAAGTACCAATGTCATGTTTGTAAACATCAACGAAGCCCCTACCATCCATAGCCTTGTTCCCTTAACCGGAAGCTTGGATACGGCAGCGGCATCACCGCTGCAGCGGGGGCAAATGATCTACAACACCGCATGTACCTCCTGTCACGGCATCAATAAGGTGGGTAACCCGCCTTTATACCCTCCACTTCAGAACCTTGGCATCAGTAGGGATTCTATCCTATCTGTGTTGACCTATGGTCGCGGCATGATGCCTGCTTTTAGCCACTTTTCCGAAAAGCAGTTGGAGGAGTTGGTCGTCTATTTGCAAAGCAACACTGCGGACGCCGATCAGATGCAACCAAATGATGCAAACGCTAACGCTGCAAAAGCACCCCGGTATGCCAATGTTGCTCCCTTCTTTGTAGACCAGGACGGATATCCGGCCATTTCTCCTCCTTGGGGTACCCTGAATGCCGTTGATCTGGATAAAGGCGAAATCCTTTGGAAGGTTCCGCTGGGGGAATATCCGGAACTAGTTGCACGTGGTATTCGCCATACCGGTGCCAAAAGCTTTGGCGGGCCTGTAGTGACCGCCGGGAATTTGGTCTTTATTGCCGCTACACCTGATGAAAAAATCCGGGCTTTCGACAAATTTACAGGTCAGGTCTTATGGGAATACCAATTGCCGGCTGGAGGCTATGCCACGCCGAGTGTCTATATGATTGATGGACGACAATATGTGGTCATAGCAGCTGGTGGAGGAGGAAAAAACGGAACCAAACACGGAGATTCGGTCATCGCCTTCACCTTGCCTGATTGATACTCCAACTACTGATTTTACATATCAAAAACTTACACGATGAAAAATACCGCTCCTATATTGTTTCTGATCGTTTTGGTTTTTCAACTAACGCTTGTTACCGCCCAAGAATCCGAATGGCAGTCGCTTTTCAACGGTAAAGACTTAAGCGGTTGGAAAGAGCTAAACGGAAAACACCGTTGGGCAGTGAAAGACGGCATGATTGTCGGAAGCACAGTTCCCGGTCAACCAAACGGGTTTCTTTGTACGGTCGAGGATTTTGGCGATTTTGTACTTGAATTGGAAGTATCCGTAGACACTTTGATGAATAATTCTGGAATTCAGTTCCGTTCCCAAAGCTATCCGGAATTCAAAAACGGCCGCGTGCATGGCTATCAAATGGAAGTAGATCCAAAACCGCAGCAATGGAGCGGGGCAATCTACGAAGAGGGAGCGGAGCGGGGCTGGATTTATCCACCCGAAAAAATGAGTCAAGTAGCAAAAAACGCTTTTATCAGAGACAATAAACACGGATATCAATGGAACCACTACCGAATTGAAGCAGTAGGTCCCATTATGCGGACTTGGATCAACGGAGTTCCGGTAGCCCAGCTCGTAGATGACCGGTATCTAAAGGGATTTATAGGCCTGCAGTTGCATGCAAACAATGAAAAGGATCCACAGGGAAGTTTTTCCATTCGATTCCGAAATATCCGGATTCAACAGGGCGACTTGAATCTAACTCCGCTGGACGATGACGTTACCGAGGTAAACCTTTTAGCGACTTCGGATTTCCATCTAAAACCTGTTGCCACGACACCATTACAGATTAAACAGGATATTACCTTGGGTAGTATTTCAATTTTCCGGAAAAACGAAACCTCCCCAATACTGACCCATATGGCCAAGCCGGATGAACGGCCATATATTCACCCCATTGTGGCAACGGATGGCAATGGCGTACTGACAGAATACCGTCCCGACCACCATCCTCATCAAACAGGAATTTATTGGGGATTAAAACGGGTAAACGAGCGAGATTACTTCATGCAATGGAACAGGGATTATTGGCGGGGTGTATCTGCAACGGTAATTGTCGGAAGTGGCGATCAGGTAACATGGCAAACCGTGTATGACATGCTTGACGAAAATGGCAAAACCTTAATGGTAGAAACCCAAAACTGGACCATGAGGCAGGTAGATGACACGTATGTGTTGGATCTGGAATGGAAGGGTGAGGCAAAAGCTGACGTGGTGATGGGTAAGTTTTACGTCGGGGGGCTTTTTATACGCATGCCTTGGGTACCGGAAACAGTTGGTGAAATTGTCAGTGCTTCCGGGCATAGGGGAATGGAGCTGGAGGGGAACCGTGCCATTTGGAGTGATATTGGGATAAAGCTGGATGGACGGGAGGATTTTGCCCATATCGCCATCTTTGACCATCCCGGCAACAAAGCCTTTCCAACGCCGTGGCGGGTGGACAGCCAAATGGGCATGGGGCCATCGCGGCAGATTTTGGGAGAATGGAAAATTGCCTCCGGCGAATCGGAAACGATTAGATATCGCATGCTAATTTATACAGGGGAAATGGACAAGGCAAAGTTGGTAGATACTTGGAAAGGGTTTTTTAGATGGGATTGATTTTTACTACGAACGAAGAATGGTTTTACCACATAGAAACATAGTTAACATAGGGTTTTTATTCTCCTTTTTTACTTGACCGAATCAGGCTTTTGGTCAATAAAAAAATCTCTAAAAAAATAGAACACAAGTTATAAACTATGCAACCTACTACAATTATAGTATCTTTCGAAGGTACTTTATTCAATAGAACCACCGAGAACACTAAGGTAACACGGAGGCCTCCAAGAAACCTCTAAAATAATCTCTGTGCTCTTTGAGCCTTCTTCGTGTCCTTAGTGGTCTTTTCAATTATTCCTGAGCTCAGGAACTTGTCGTTAACGTTATGGATTCTATTTCCAAACGAAATGAATCATATTAGCAAGTAGATTTCGAATATTGACGAATTCCTTACTTCGATCACATGATTTAACTCCTTTAACTAAATTTACATAAAGATTCATGGATGTCAACAGCCATCGGGTTCAATCGAATAGGCTAGGCTGACAATTTTCCACCCGTCATTGGTTCGCAAAAACGTAAACACATCCACTCCGCAATGGGAAAAATCTTGGTTTACATGCAGCGTATACGGCACCCAGGCAACGGCGATGTCCTGATGTAATTGAATATCATACCGCAGGGCACGTTCGTAAATGACCCGCTTTGGGTCAAAGTTCTTTGTGTCATCACTGTAATTTCGATGCCCAATCCGAACACTGTCCTGTCGCCTCCTCACCGTCCATATCTCCGCATCCGCATAAGCCAAGCTTGCAAATAACGTGGTATCCTGCTTTTCCAAGGCTTCAAAAAACTGATTGACCTTTTCAATTATCGCTTTTTCGCCATTATCTATTGATTCTTGGGCAGGGCAGTAGAAACTTACCAATAACAAAACAACCAATATCGCATTTTTCATTTTCTTCTATTTTACCTTAAAAATGCAAATAAATCCGTACATATAGCAAAGTCTAATCAGTTTTCGCCGCATCAGCTGGAAAATAATATTCCGATAAGATCTTTAAAGCAACTGGAAATTATACGAACCAGATTTCAGCGTGTCAATATTTTCAACATAGACGCACTTCCAGCGACATAGGGGATCTCAGATTCAAGGCTAACCAAAATCGAAAAGGCCTCTTCCCGACAGTGCATTCCAAACGACAAAGGCAATAAAATTTATTGTCCCAGACCATGCAAGAGCCTTATTTCTGTAAAATACTTCCCGGATTAGTTTCATTGGAAAAAGGATGTTGAATCAGTTGTTTTAACTTGATCATCCGAATGATTATGTAGATTAACAGACCTACAGGACCAAGCATAAAGGTGAAAATAAGGCAGGGTAATATTAACCATCGGTTGAAGCCTTTCCTGTCTGCATCCTGCGTTATCCACATACCCACAAATAGATCAAACGCCAAATAATGAATCCAACCTGCCAAAAGTGCCTCTTCCTTTTGGAATAATGCCGCTACCTCTGCTAAGCTGCCAAAACCCCCTTCGGATTCACCTGACAATCCCAAACCTATAAAATAAAGGTAAGTGAGTGCAAAGAGAATTAGAACACCAGAAAACAAAAGTTTATAAATCCACTTTCTTGGATAAAAAACAAACAGTGCAATCCAGCTGAACATGGCCAGTGCACTGCAAATACTGAAAACGTTTTCTAGAGTCATGTACAGAAAGTTTTTAAGCTACTTAATTGAAAGCTATACGTTGCAATATTAGGGAATTTAGCAGGTAATGCGTAATAAGCCTTCATGTCTAATCGCGTTGGATTTTCATAATGTTTCCAATAGGGCTTAGGGCTTTCGTTTTAACTCCTTTTGCATTTCTCTTACCGCCCTTACAAGCTGCTTGAGGTCCGTTTCCGGCTCGGGGATTTCCCGGCTGGTGTAGGCGTATAATTTCCAAATCTCCAACACATCTCCCACGGCAACGGTATAGGGTTCAAAAATGGGGTTTAAGGACCTTAACAGCAGGGTACCATCTTCATGTACCGTGACCAGCTTAAAAACAAAATCTTGCTGCCCACTCAAAATCACAATACAGGGGCTATCTGGCTTTAGCCCTGTCCAATCTTCTACGTATTGGGTCACAATATCGCTCCCGCCCGGTATGGGCAGCATAGAATCTCCCACAGTGGGAAAAATCCGATAGGTGCCTTGCTTTGGCAGGTTTGGCAAGGAAAATTTGGGCAAGGTGGCAATAAATTCCGGATCATTGTATCCGGCCATATATCCGGCCTTGGCCTTAATGGGTACATATTCTACATGCTCGTTGTTGCCTTTGTCCACACTGATGGCAAGGACGCGCAAGTTACCGCCCCGGATATATACATCATTGCCCGCCTCCAGATCGCGTAGCTTGAGTTCTCCAAGTTTAGATAGGTCTACCCGGATCAGGCTGTCTATGCTGATGCCAAAAAATCCCGAAATCCCCAAAAAATCCTCTGGGGAGGGGGCCTTGGTCTGTCCGGACTCAAGTGCGTTGACCTTGGACCGGGTAAGACCTAAAGGTTCTGCTAGGCCTTGCTGTGTCAGTCCCTTGCGTTCACGAAGGAATTTTAGATTACTTGGGAAAAAGTTTTTTGTCTTTTTCATATCTATTTGGTATAATTAATGTCAACAGTTTGACATGATACGTGTCAAATGTACTGCTTTTGTTGGAGATATGGAACTGAAATGTAATAAATTGGAACAACTTCGCCAGTTGAGACATGAAGTCATGGCACTTGAAGGATCCCTTCCCGCAAAGGGAATGCGTGGCGACCAATCTATTATCCTTGGACCCATGGAGGCATCCTTTCCCAACCGTACATTTCCGCTGAGTGTAAACCATGAATTTATCAGCACCTCGGCTTCAGAGGCTGCTTCTACCCAAGGGTTTATATCAGCTATTTTGGGGATGCTTTTGAAGAAGGGCGGCTACTGCCTTTGGGTAGGAGACAGGCGGCAGGTATTTCCTGCTGCCTTGTCGGCTTTTGGCATTCCCCCGCACCGGGTCATCTTTGTGGATGTAAACACTGAAAAGGAAATACTTTGGACCCTGGAGCAGGCACTCAATTGCCATGCGCTGCTGGCCGTAGTGGGAGAGGTAAGGGAACTCGACTTTGCCCAGTCGCAACGGTTGCAGTTGGCCGTAGAAAGCAGTAGGGTGACGGGATTTATCCACAGACATCAACCCAGAAGTCTACATGCCTTGGCGTGTAATACACGTTGGAAAATCACGCCAAAAGGAAGCGAACCGGAGGAAGGAATGCCTGGATTAGGATTCCCTACCTGGAAGGTGGAATTACTCAAGGTCCGTAACGGCAGGCCTGGAGCATGGGAATTGGAGTGGAGGGAACATGCATTCAGGAGACTTTCTGCTCAAAAAGTTACACACGCTAAAAAGGAGGATAGGCAATATGCATAAGCGTTACATGGCCATTTGGTTTTGTCACCTGACCACGGACAGGCTTACCATCAGGAAGCCGGCCCTCAAGGGAAAGCCATTTGTTATGGTTGCTCCAGAGCGTGGCCGCACGGTCGTAAGGGCTTCGAGTAGGGAGGCGCAGGCTTTAGGCATCTATCCCGGTACAGCTGTTGCAGATGCCCGGGCGATTTATCCGGCCTTGGAAGTATTTGCCGAAAAGCCCGGATGGGGAGATAGGCTCCTTATCCGGATGGCGGAATGGTGCATCCGTTACACGCCTTCGGTGGCACCGGATGCTCCTTCCGGTTTGCTCCTAGATGTCACCGGATGCCCCCATCTATGGGGAGGAGAGAAAGCGTACCTGTCGGATATCCTGTCGGTACTTAGTGCCAAGGGATACAGTGTACGTGCCGCCATAGCGGATACCATCGGTGCTGCTTGGGGACTTGCCCGTTTTGGTCAAAAAGAAAGTGGGTCTATTGCGAATTCCGGTGAACTACGGAAAGCCCTAAGTCCCTTACCTCCCAACGCGTTGAGGCTGGAGTCAGCCGTGTTGGACAGTTTGGAAAAGCTTGGGTTTCGCCAAATCAGCCAATTTATAGATATGCCTGCAGCTACCTTGCGCAGACGTTTTGGTGATGGATTACTGCTTAGGCTAGGGCAGGCTTTGGGGACGGAGGAGGAAACCTTTAAACCCCTGCAGCCTAAACTCCCCTACGAGGAACAGTTGCCCTGCCTTGAACCCATAAGCACTGCCAAAGGGATTGAGATCGCACTCAGACATCTGCTGGAAAGGTTGTGCCACCGGTTGGTCAGAGAGGGTAGGGGACTTCGAAAGGCCATTTTCAGCGGATTACGCATAGATGGCAAAACGGTTCAGATTTCCATTGGCACCGGGCGCGCATCCCATAATCCTGAGCACCTTTTCCGTCTCTTTGCCCTAAAAATCCCTTTGTTCGAGCCTGCCCTGGGCGTAGAAGTATTTACCTTGGAAGGACTGCTGATAGAAAAAGTAAAAACAGCCCAAGAGCAGCTTT
>WGNT01000022.1 GCA_016124425.1 Cytophagales bacterium | reverse complement strand
TGGTGTCGTAAATTAGCCTGGCGATCTTGGAATTGTCAGCCCCAAGAGCAATTAACTCCGCCGTGACCAAATGAACATTTTTTGTTGTATTCGGGTGTTTAAAGCCACCAGTATCGGTCATTATCCCCGCGTAGAGACATTCGGCGATGTCCTGATCCAGCAAATGTATATCCCCAATTTGGTATAAAAGGTCATAAATCAACTCACAAGTAGCCGCGGCTTCAGTACTCCAGTACCTGAACTCAGCAAAATCCTCCGGATCTTGGTGATGATCTATGTTTATTTTTATTGCGCGGGACGCTCTCACGTACTCTGCCATACCAAGCAACCGTTTAAGCGACGAAAAATCCAAACAAAAGATCAGGTCTGCTTCCATGATCAGATCTTTGGCGATTTCTTCGTTGCCTGGCCCTTCGAAATTAATGACCTCATCGTTGCCTTTCATCCAGTATAAAAAAGAAGGATAATCCGAAGGTGAAATGACCGTCACCGAATGGTTCTTCTTTTTCAGGTAGTTTGCCAATCCCAAAGATGAACCAAGGGCGTCGGCATCAGGCTTGTGGTGGGTAGTTATAACGATCTTTTTGGGAGAAGAAGAAGCTATCTGTTCTTTAAATAGATCTATATTTTGCATGGGTATCAATTAACCATCGTGCTTTTTTCTAACACAGAGCGTGCAAAGTTCTACATAATTTCCCGAAATTCCCAATAGGCCGGAATCGCTTCTTTTTTAGCGGCTTGGGTACATTTAACCCGAATGCTTTAGTAGTTTCTTCGAAATCCGTTAATTTTGCCCATCGACAACAAATTAAAAGCAATTACAAATGAGTACAAACAGAACATTCACAATGATAAAGCCGGACGCATTCGGTGCTGGCAACGCTGGGGCGATATTGAAAATGATTGAAGAGGCCGGTTTCAAACTCGTGGCCATGAAAATCACCCAGCTTTCCGGCGAGGCTGCAGGAAAATTTTATGCCGTACACCAGGCCCGTCCTTTTTATAAAGATTTATGCGCCTACATGTCATCCGGCCCCATTATCGCTGCTATCTTGGAAAAGGAAAATGCCGTCGCAGATTTCCGAAAACTAATAGGTGCTACCAATCCCGCTGATGCCGCCGAGGGTACTATACGTAAATTATATGCTACCTCTATCGAGGCAAATGCCGTACACGGATCGGACTCTGACGAAAATGCAGCTATTGAAGGCAGCTTCTTTTTCAGCGAAATGGAAAAAGTAGGCGTCTGAGCATATTTAAACCAACCTACAGCGCCTTTTGAAGCTATCTTCAAAAGGCGTTTTTTTGCCCACTTACTTTTCCTATATTTGATTACAACTTCACCATTAAACCCCATAATACCCCGGAATATGCACCTGCACCTAAAATTAATTTCCGCGATTTGCACATGGCTACTTGTTTCCCCTCTTTATGCGCAGCTACCCCGACTTCAGGTAGCAGAAAATCAGCGCTACTTGGTGACTGCCACGGGAGAGCCTTTCTTCTGGCTTGCGGATACTGCTTGGGAACTTTTCCACCGCTGCGACCGTGAGGAAGTCGTTTACTACTTGGATAAACGGGCTTCCCAAGGATTTAATGTGGTTCAGGCAGTCGCTCTGGCAGAAATAGACGGAATCCAAACTCCAAATCCTTTTGGTGAAGTGCCGCTTGTAGCAGAAGACCCTAATCGGCCGAACAACGCCTATTTTGAACATGTGGATTTTGTGATTGAAGAGGCGGCAAAAAGGGGGATTTACATTGCCCTTCTACCTACATGGGGAGATAAGGTATTTAAAAATAACTGGGGCAAAGGACCCGAAATCTTCAATCCGCAAAATGCCGGCGTCTATGGAAAATGGATCGGTAACCGGTATAAGGACCATACCAACATCATTTGGGTAATCGGCGGAGACCGTAATCCCAGAGAGAATTCGAATGACCTAGCGATATGGAGAAGTATGGCCGAAGGCGTAGCAGCAGGAGTAGGCGGACACGAGAAGGCATTGATGACGTTCCATCCACAACCCTCCAAACCGGGAGGATCAAGCAACTGGTTTCATCAGGACCCATGGCTGGATTTCAACATGCATCAAACCGGCCACTGCCCCAATCAGGCGACTTACAAGATAATTGCCCATGATTACGCATTGAGCCCCACGAAACCGACCCTTGACGGAGAACCGCTTTATGAGGATCACCCCAATTGCTTTAACGCAAAAGAACTGGGGCATAGCATTCCCGACGATATTCGACGTATTATGTATTGGAATGTCTTCGCTGGAGCATTCGGCCAAAGCTATGGTTGCCATGCCGTTTGGCAGATGTTTACCAACGACCGACAACCCATCAATGCTCCCTTGAGACCATGGAAAGTAGCACTGGATCTCCCTATGGCCTACCAAGCGCAGCATCTCAAAAACCTCATGTTGTCCAGGCCATTTCTTACCCGTATACCGGCAATGGAACTGGTGATCACCCCTCAGGAAGATGATCATCACTTTGTTGCTGCTACACGAGACACCGACGGAACGTATGCCATGGTCTATTTTCCAACCGGCAAGCCCGTGGAGCTTAACCTTGCAGACCTAAAGGGGAAAGAGCTGGCGCTATCTTGGTACGACCCTAGAACGGGACATCGCCATCCTCCAACTCAACAAGCCTATCAGCAAAAGCTATCCGTTACCCCTCCCACCTCAGGAGCGGTAGGACACGACTGGGTACTCCTTATCGATGCAAAATAAAAATCCATCCTGATTAGATATTGCCTACGGGTAGACGAATCGAATCAGGATGGAAAATACACAAACAAACCCTTCACTATTTTTAAGGACATTCACCTGCGGTCCAACTCTTTATTCCAGCGCTACTTGCTATACAGCTGTTGCCATAGGTCACATTATTACACCCACAAACCGGCCTGTATTCCATGGTGCATACGGCATCCGGATTAATTTTCTCAGGATCTATGCAGGTCCCCGGAGTTTCTTTTTCCAATAATTGGTCCTCACATGAAAAGCCCGTGAGCAGAAGCATAATATAAAGTAATACTACCTTTTTCATGGATAGGTCGGTTATTTTTGGTCAAGACGAAAAAGTGGTTAAAAACGCTACAATGGCTTGTAATAACCTAAAAAAAATGAACTGGATGGATGAAATAAAAATTGCTAATTTTGGCATGCAAATAAAATTTAGATGAAAAGATCAGCGATCATTGTTTTTTCGGGATTTCTACTTTTCATCGCGTTGCCGAAATCTTTTGCCCAGCAGAACGAAATACCGCAATCGATCTTTGCGGAAGGTCTCGGAAGCGGAATCTTTTATTCGTTTAATTTTGACACCCGCTTTACCCCTGATCCAAATGGATGGGGCGGGAGGATAGGTTTGGGTTATACTGCTGCGGATGGCGATCGAATCTATACTGTTCCCTTGGTCATCAATTATTTATTTGGAAAGAAGAAAAGTTTTTTAGAGTTCGGTGCGGGAGGTACCTTTATTGGCTTAAATGACCGAACCAATACCAACTTTTCGTCGAATTTTGTGAACGTTGAGAGTGGTGCTATCGGAACCCTAGCTATTGGGTACAGGAGGGTTTCAACGTCGGGATTTACATTTCGTGCTGGACTAACACCCCTACTCGGAAACGTTTTGGAGGAATATTTTTGGCCACAGCTATCTATTGGTTATTCATTTTGAATGAAGCTATAAAAAGAAACTGATTCGAGGGCCTATAACAATCCCTTTTGAATACCCCGAACGATCTATAAACATTCCCCCTTGTAACCCCAAGGAAGCTTTATCGCGAAAGACTTTCTTAATCGAATAGGCAAGAGGAAGGTGTGTATCAACAGTAGTAGCTGTTTTTCTAAAAAACCCGGTGTACATCTGTCTTTCCTGATCGAAGTTGACAACTTCCATGAATTCGTTCTCTTCCACAAACACCCCAATACCCGTACCAATCTCCGCAACGAAATCCCAAGGCAACTTGAGTTTTCGGCCAAAAACTAACGAGAAATGGTCTGTCAGCAGCTTCCCTTCTAATGGTAGGGGCCCAATTACGGACAATAAAGGCGTGTTTGCCGCCGACGCTCTATAATAGTGGTTGACAGAATGGTTGATGTTTGTTCCTAGGGTCCAATGTTCATTGAGTTGATAGGTAAGCCCAAAATGCAAATTAAAACCTTCCATAGGTTGTTCTATCCGTTGCTGATTGGGTATCCTGTGCGTACCCAGCGATAAGTGTGTCTCCAAATTTTGGCCGAATAAGGCACTATTGGCTACAATTAGAAACAGAATCAATAAACTGTACTTTTTCTTCATCTGTTTTCTATTAAAAGCGGTAGCTGATTTCGGGGCCCAAGTGAAAACCGCCTAGGGAATAAAAGGGGGTCAAATAAATACCGGAATGGATTCCACCTCTCAGGTTTGGTGCAAATTCCTTAGTAAGACGACCTCTAAAAGGCATTGTAAAGTCTCTAACATACTCCTTTTCAAGTGCTGGGTTTTGTGAAGTCGGGTTGCGTGGATTGGTGTGTTCGAGATAATACCCCACCCCAGTACCCACTGAGATTACCCACTGATTGGCTAGCTGGAATTTCCTGTGGATTAATAGGCCAAATGTATTCACGTGAACCTTCGTTAATCCTCCTGTCATGGTCGAGTTTGAATTCGAGGCATTATATGCAAAATAACCCACCAAAAAATCAGAAGAAATGGCGAGCTTTTCATCAAAGTGATACATGAACAAGATCCCAGCTTGGAGGCCCATACTTCCTCCTTGACTAGTGATAAAATCCATCGGAGTTAGCGCCCCTGCATGCAGCCCTATGTCATAGTGTTGCCCACTGACTGCTTTTAAGGATGCGAAAAATATAATTAAGTAAATGAGTTGTTTCATATAATGATCCTATTCAGTATACCTGCCTAACGCATTATATCTGCCCTCTAGGTTCTTCTTTTAAAGACAAACCAAAAATAAGCCGGAAAAACCAACGCCTTTAGTCTCCATTCATTTTTCTCATGAAAACCAAGATGCGGGTCAGCATTAATCTTCTTATAGAGCAAAGCAGCGAAAATCAAATGGGTCAGAACGCCTACTAGAAGTACGCTGTAAATGAACAGTTCGGTCATGGTTTTTTGGTGGGAATTAGCGGTGGCACTGATTGCTGATAGTCAACGTACGCCTGACCATGAAGGATCACAAGCTTTTTTTCCTCAAAATAGATTCCAAAAGGTAAATAGACAAGCAATGAGATAAGGTGAACAAGGGAAGCCACGGTAGGGAGGAAAAAGAAATAGCCCAAAAAAATCATTATCAGACCAGCGTATAAGGGATGTCTTACCCAACGATAAAGTCCGTCTAGCACGAGTTCGTTTGTTTCTTTTAGGTCATCGTGGGGGCGCACACCCAAAAAACGGGTTATAGAAATTCCCTTCATCGACTTCACAGCGATAATGGTACCAAAGGTTGCCAACATATAGCCAATGTACTGCGTGCCATCAGAAGGAGTGATAAGATACTGCGGGGAAAGTGTGGCTGCGTACAAAAGAAGTGCAAAAAAACCCAGCGTTGCCAGCAGACTATACAGCATCCGGTACCATTTGTAGGCCTTTCCCATATAACCCTGAAATTTTCTTTTTATATTCAAGGCGGCAAGGTAACTGTGGCTGCCGTAATAAAGCATCCACCCAATAAACAAATACAAATAAGGCATGGGAACGTGAAATAACTCTCAAAGGTGCATAATATTCTACAGGTAAGTATGGATTTTGGTTGAAATTTGCGATAAATTGATATTGATGGATACTGGATATTGGGGGATATTGAATTGAAATAGGGTAGAAAAAAAGTGGATATGCCGCCTATGGCTGAAATAGGAAAAGTTGATATTGATGGATACTAGATATTGGGGGATATTGAATTGAAATATGGTAGAAATAAGGTGGATATACCGCCTATGGCCGAAATATGGAAAGTTGATATTGATGGATACTGGATATTGGGGGATATTTAATTGAAATAGGGTAGAAATAAGGTGGATATACCGCCTATGGCTGAAATATGGAAGTTTGATATTGATGGATACTGGATATTGGGGGATATTGAATTGAAATATGGTAGAAATATGGTGGATATACCGCCTATGGCTGAAATAGGAAAAGTTGATATTCTTGGATACTGGATGTTGGGGGGTATTGAATTGAAATATGGTAGAAATATGGTGGATATACCGCCTATGGCTGAAATAGGAAAAGTTGATATTCTTGGATACTGGATGTTGGGGGATATTGAATTGAAATATGGTAGAAATAAGGTGGAGATACCGCCTATGGCTGAAATATGGAAAGTTGATATTGATGGATACTGGATATTGGGGGATATTGTATTGAAATATGGTAGAGGTATGGGCTATGGCCGAAATGTGGGTAAATGATGTTCCTTCTGCTTGATGTTGTGATCACTGAAAGATTATTGTAAAGAAATGAAAATAGGATTAATTAGAGAATTCAAAATTCCTAGGGACAAACGGGTACCATTCAGTCCAACGCAGCTGGCGTATCTTCACATGTACTACGAAAACAGGATTGAGTTCAAGGTGGCTCCCAGTCCTGACCGTTGCTTTTCCGATGAGGAATACCTCGCAAAAGGTATCGAGGTTAGTGATGATTTGACGGACTGCGATATCCTAATGGGCGTAAAAGAGGTGCCTATTTCCGAATTGATCCCCAACAAAACCTATTTCTTTTTTTCCCACACCATCAAAAAACAAGCCTACAACCGGCAATTGCTTAACGAAATCCTAGCCCGAAAGATCCGCTTGATCGACTATGAAGCGTTAAAAGACAATACGGGCCAACGGGTCGTGGCATTTGGCCGATGGGCGGGACTAGTCGGTGCTTATAACGGCCTTTGGACCTATGGGTTAAAATCAGGGCTGTATTCTCTAAAGCGGGCCCACGAATGTCACGACCTCCATGAATTAAAGGACGAGCTGAAAAAGGTGGAACTGCCCCCTATTAAAATCATTGTCACCGGAGATGGTAAGGTAGCCGGCGGCGCCGTGGAAATCCTAGAAGCAGTGGGTATACGGCGGGTGCTAACGGATGACTTATTGCATGCCTATTACGAAGTACCTGTATATTCCCAATTGGCTGCTTCGGATTACAATCAGCGAAAAACTGACGGAGGATTTGACTTAAAAGAGTTTTATAGCTTTCCCCAGCGCTATGAAGGTTGCTTCAGTCCCTATGCCGAAGTCAGCGATATGCTTATTGCCGCAGCCTACTGGGATCCGCAGGCACCGGTGCTTTTTACCGCATCAGAAATTTCCAGTCCGGAGTTCAATATTTCCGTTATCGCTGATATTACCTGCGACATTAATGGATCGATTCCGACTACCATCCGGCCAACTACGATCGCGGATCCGCTGTATGATATTGACAGGGATCAGTTTGAGGAGTTACCCGCTTTTGGGAAGCAAAACAGCATCTCCGTGATGGCCATCGACAACCTTCCCTGTGAGTTGCCACGGGATGCATCGGAGGACTTCGGGAGGCAATTGACGGATCGCGTAATTCCGGAATTCTTCGTATCAGGATCCACAATAATTCGCCAAGCAACCGTAACTGAAGATGGAGAACTAACAGCCCCCTTCGCTTACTTGGCGGATTTTGTGAATGGGCAGTAGCATGGAAGAACTTTACCGATACTTCGACCAATTCTATCTACTCAATCAGGCATCTAGAGATGCACTAGAAAAAACCTGTTCCGAGATTCTGATTCTTAAAAACGAACTTCTACAACCTTTTGGACACACTTGCAAAACAATCTACTACATCAAATCCGGAATTGCCCGCATTTTTTATTATAAAGACGGGAGGGACATTACGGAGTATTTTGCCTTTGAAAACAAAATTGTAGCGCGCGTGGAAAGCCTTTTTCCCGGACAACCCTCAAAAAAGGCCATACAGATGCTGGAGGACAGCCACCTCATCGCCATTCATGTGCCGGGCCTTTACCAACTTTATGATACCTTTCCCCAAATTGAACGCCTTTTTCGGTTAATTTTTGAAGCTGGCTACGTTGAAACGGTTAATCGAATGGAAAGCCTCCAGTTTCATACCGCTGAAGAAAGGTACCTTGACTTGCTCAAAAAGCCCAACATTATTCAGCGTATTCCTTTAAAGCATATTGCTTACTACCTCGGAATCACCCAGGTAAGTCTGAGCCGCATCAGATCTGCATTGAAGTGACTATTTAACAAATGTAAAAGGAAGTCCCTTTTTCTTGAGGGACCTTTGTCTTTCTAGTTAAAGATGGAAAGGCAAATGGGAAAACATACGGTTACCTTAGGACTTAAAGAAAATTGGCAACAATTTTTTCTGTTGGTCATTGTTAACGGATTTGTAGGCGGAATGGTGGGGTTGGAACGATCGATTCTACCTGAATTGGCCAGCAAAGAATTCGGTATGGTAGCCAAAACAGCCATCCTTTCGTTTATTGTTGTCTTTGGAGTGACCAAGGCACTCACAAATTATTTCGCAGGCGCCTTTGCCAATTCAATTGGCCGCAAGAGGCTTTTAGTGATCGGTTGGGCGATTGCGATTCCTATTCCACTACTATTGATGTACGCGCCTACCTGGGAATGGGTAATTCTGGCAAATGTGTTTCTTGGTATCAATCAGGGCTTAGCTTGGAGCAGTACGGTAGTCATGAAAATAGATCTTGTCGGCGAGAAGCAGCGGGGGTTGGCAATGGTACTCAATGAATCCGTAGGATATATGGCCGTAGCGATCATTGCCCTACTGACCGGTTATATAGCCTCGGAGTGGGGAGTCAGGCCATATCCGTTTTATTTGGGAATTGGGCTCGTATTAGCTGGTTTATTTAGCAGCATCTTTTTAATAAGGGATACCCGAGGCCATGTAGCTAAGGCGTCTTCCAATTCCTCCCAAATTCCGTTGATGAAACAGGTTTTCGCTGAGACAACGTGGAGGAACAGAAATTTAAGTTCCGTGACGCAAGGAGGTATGGTCAACAACCTCAATGACGGTATGATTTGGGGGCTATTTCCGATACTACTAGCAGAGAAAGGGTTTGATCTGAAACAAATCGGTATCATTACCACCATCTATCCGGCTGTATGGGGAGTAGGACAACTTGGTACAGGAAGAATGGCAGATATCATTGCCAAAAAAAACCTGCTCTTTGCGGGGATGCTGCTCCAAGCGGTTGCTTTACTCTTCATGGTTTGGGCAGAAAGCATTGTCCAGTTTATCTTATTGTCTACGCTTCTCGGAGGGGGCACAGCTATGGTTTATCCTGCTTTTTTAGCTTCGATAGCTGACAATACCCACCCCGACGACCGTGCCGAGAGCATTGGCGTTTTCCGGTTGTGGCGCGACTTAGGATTTGCTATAGGCGCTATCATGACGGGTGTCTTGGCGGATAAGCTTGGTCTGAAAGCTCCGATAGTAAGCATTGCCGGACTTACCTTCGTATCAGCCATGATCATTTTATTTCGGATGAAAATTCGTTCTACCAGTTATATAAAGTAGGCTTTAGGCGCGCCGTCATAGACAAAAGTTCCATTTTCCAGCACCCATAGCCTTTCGGTCAACCGGCTGATTTCCGCTGCATCGTGACTTACGATCAAGGTGGTCAACTGAAAATCCCGGTGGAAGCGGAGTATATAGCTTTGAAGATTTTTCCGCATTTCCCGGTCAAGCGCCGAGAGCGGTTCGTCGAGTAGCAGGAGTTTTGGCCGGCGAAGCATGGCCCTCGCCAGCGCTACGCGCTGTTTTTGCCCTCCGGAAAGCAAGTACGGACGCTGACCTGCCAACTCTCGCATTCCGATGATTTCCAATATTTCCCACAGCAAGGCCTTATCCCTTCCGCCTTCCAGCGCGAATTCCAGGTTTTGCAGCACCGTCATATTCGGAAAAAGCGAATACTCTTGAAAAACCATCCCGATGTGTCTTTGCTGCGGCCGAAGGCTTACCCCATTCTTCGTATCCATCCAAACTTCTCCTCCCACCTGTATAAATCCTTTATCCGGAGACATCAACCCAGCCAACATCCTAAGAATACTGGATTTTCCGGCACCAGACGGGCCGTAGATGCCCACCATCTCTCCTGGCTGTAAGCGACAATCCACTTGAAGCGCTATATCGCCTCCCGCCCCGGTCAACTTTTTTGCGAGCTGAAATTCAATCATACGAAAGCAGTGAATTTTTCTGATGGTTGATAAAATACGTACCCATCAGTACCAAGAACGAAAATCCCACCAAAATCAGGCTGTAGGTGTTGGCCAATGCATAATTCATGGCCTCCACTTCGTTGTAGATAGCCACAGATATCACCCTGGTTTCCTCCGGAATATTTCCGCCAACCATGAGGATTACGCCAAACTCTCCGACCGTGTGTGCGAATGTGAGAACCGATCCTGTCAGCATCGCATTTCTCATGTTGGGTAGCAAGACCTTTCTAAGCGTCACACGCCGGCTTTTTCCCATCGTATAGGCCGCATCTAGCCAAGCTTTTGGAATGGATGTAAAACCGGACTTCAAGGGCTGAACCATAAAAGGTAGGCTATAGATTACCGAAGCTATCACCAACCCGGGAAAGGTAAATACCAAGCGTAAGTCAAAATACCGTTCAAGAAACTCCCCCAGTGCGTTTTCCGGGCTGAATGCAAGCAAAAGGTAAAATCCAAGTACTGTCGGCGGCAAGACGAGCGGTAAACTGACCAGAGCCTCCACCATAAACTTCACCCGAAAACGGCTAAAAGCCAGCCAATAGGCCAGCGGAATACTAAGAATAAAAAGCAGTACCGTGGTCAACAGGGCCAGTTTGAAGGTCAAATAAAAAGGAGCAGTTTCCAGCATATTTCCTAGGGCTTTGTAAACCCGTATTTCCGTAAAATAGCAACGGAAGTTTCGCTTTTCAAAAAATCGACAAAAAGATTCACCGTACTTTTACCCGAACCGTATTTTGTAATCACCCCTCCCTGTATCAAAGGTTGGTGGCTATTCTCGGGAATAAGGTAATAGCTTGAAGCGTACCGCATCATTGCCGGGGATAGGGCAAGGGACAACGCGATGATGCCAATATCAGCCGCACCTGAAGTTACGAACTGAGCCGTCTGAGAGATATTTTCCCCCAACACTAGCTGCTGCGTAAGCTTCTCGTAGAGCCCATAATGCGATAAGGCCTCTTGGGCCCGCTGCCCATAGGGGGCATGACGGGGGTTGGCAATGGCAATTTTTTTGATAGCGGGGTCAGCCAAGGCATTCATTCCCCGCTCTTTGGTATCGATTTTCCGGCTCCAAAGCACAAGCCTCCCAACGCCATAGGAGAACACTTCAGAGGATGTTTGTCCTTTGCTGCTTAATTCCTCCGGGTACCGGATATCCGCTGACAGATAGATATCAAAAGGCGCCCCGTTAAGAATCTGTTCAAACAGCTTCCCGGAAGAACCATATATAGGCTGCACCTTAAGGGGATACCGCTGTTGAAAAACAATAATGACGGAATCGAGGGCAAATTTCAGATCAGAGGCAGCCGCGATCCGGATGGGAACCGAGTCGTCCTGACCGTAGCCGGGCTGACAAATCAAACCAAGTAAAACAGAAAAAAGGATGTACATTAATTTGATCATGGACTTCTGGTTAGTGGGTAAAAATGGGCTTACTGCACCGCATAGTTGATTCGAAATGCTTTTACTTCCCTAACCCATCTCGCCTGACGCTTTTCATGGGGAATAACTAGACGAAACGGTCCCATACCCGCAGGAAGGGGTTGGCCATTTAGCCGATAGGCGAGGATACTTATTTTATCCGTAAATTCAGGGTCAATTTCCGGGAGGGAAAAGATGGCCTCATAGCCATCCAGTGCTACTACAAGCAAGAATTTGGTAAGATTTCCTCCTCTGAGCTCAGGACCGAGAGATGTTCCTGAAGCTTCCAAAATAGTTGCTATGGGAACTCCTGTGTAGGTATCTATATCACCCTCCCTATTCGCGACTGCGACTTCAACTGAGGTCATAGCTGATAACATTTCGAATGTCACCTTTCTCGGGTACGTGACTTCGCCCTCCACGGAGAGGAATGCCTCTGTCTGGCAATAAACCGGATATTGTGTTATCGATGCCACCCAGATAACTATCCAAACGACAGCAATAGGGGCTGTATTTAATGACAGTGGAATCATTTGATCAGTCTCGGGTTTGAAATGGATTTGAAAATTCAGGGTTGTGCATAGACGGCAAATTGGTCAATAGATAGAGAAAAGCACGAAGGTCTGTTGGTTATATGGTGGACACAAATAAAGGAGGGCAAAACGCATAGAACCATCACCGGAGTAATAACTACCTTACCTATTCGACACCGCATGCTTGATCGATATATATATGAATATATATCGAAAGGTACTAAAAAGCTGTCAATTCCACTAAAAGTGGTTGGCAATTTTTCTGCGTATCCCCACATTTTTTAAGTTTCACATTCCAATTTCAAAGCAAAAGCTTGCAATTCGACAGTCGAAAGGGGAGCTATTACGCCTACGGATTTTAGTCACAGTAAATCCAACAGGGTTGATTCCGCCTCTGCCACTTTCTGAAGTTCTGTCGTTAGGGTTTGAAATTGGGCGATCACTTGTAAGGCGTGGGGAGTTAGCATGGCGCCGCCGCCCTTTTCGCCGCCTTTTTTCAGGATTACATAGGGCTGCCGCCCACGGAGGTTCAAATCGTAGATCATATCCCAGGCCTTTTTGTAGGACATACCCATGGCCTTGGCGGCTTTCGACACCGACCCTTCTTCCTGAATCCTAAGCAGCAACTGCATGCGGCCCGGTCCAAAAAACTTCTCTCCCTCTAGGGTGATCCAGCATCTTAGGCGTATTTCCATATTCGTTAGCGTAGAAGTACCATATACAATTTTAAAATCGCTAAGTGTAAAAATAGAAAAATACGGCGAGAGATTAAGCAACTGTTATGACGGCACTTCGTCAATAATCGACCCTGTTTACCTTATTTAAGTGGACAAAGGCGCTGTCACTTTTTTTCTTAGCAAAACGCATTAATACAGGTTATCCATAGGCCTATTTATCAACGTCACATTTCGTGCCTACCACGAAAAGTACGGCATTTGTCGTATCTACGATAGAAAGTAAAATGTTGAGACTTGCTTTATCTGGGCCTCATTTAGGCAGTGAAAGTTTCCATCAAATCCACTTGATGTGTGCATGATTGCCTCCTGTTGAATAACAAGCTAGATATTCAGTCGATATGCCAATGGTTAGCTAATGCGCATTATGTCAAATTTGCGGTCATTACAGTCCTTTTAGGTAGCTGCCTACATCATCTATAAATCTATCCCGCTCAGTAATTGACGGATTATGTCCAGATGATTCATAAATAAGCATAGTAGAAAACGGAGCAGAAAGTCGGACAAATTCTAAAGATGATTTTAATGAAACAGATCTGTCAGATTTGCCTTGAATAAAAAGTCCATTCTTTGAAATATTCGATATCATACTATCCTTGTTGAAGAAGTAAAATTTATCCGAACTAAATAATTCTGAATTAAATGGGTGATACGCATTGTATGCACCCCTTTGCCTATGAATGGCTTCTCTGAAAAATTTATTTCTTCTCTTAAAATTAATCGGTACCGATTCAGGGTCTAAAGGTCCTAGGAGTTCGTCAGCATAATTTTCATATTTGATCCACTTATCATGGTCTTTAAATGAAGGGTCGAAGGGATTTTGGTCCATCCATTCCAATTCCTGTATCCACTTGGATTCTCCCTGCGAAAGTCTCAACCGTGCCTCTTCGATAATTGAAGCTCTTAAACCCATATAATCTCTAAAACCATTGGTGTTGATTCCTGATTCATTTATCCAGCCTGCATATTTTGATTGTAAACCAGGTTCTGTGATAAAATCACTTACAATAAGACCTCCCCAACTTTGTCCCCAGAGAACAATCTTTTTCCCAGGCATGATAGAATCGATAAATTCAATCACTACTTCCAAAGATTGACGATAATGCGATATGTCAAAATTTTCTATTTCGGGAAAGTTATCATTAATAGAAAACCCGGAAAAGGGTTGATCCCAGTAAGCCATTAAATACTTATTTTCAAAAGCTTCGACCCAATCGGAAGCCTGATATTCCTGAATAGATGACGCTCCCGGTCCACCGTGAATCCTGATGATGATCAGATCAGAGGTCCCATTTCCAGCTATTATGATCGGCATTGAACTTTGCTTGTATTTAACCCAGTGTAACTCCTCTATATGGTGAGCGGAAACAGTAAACTCGACTTCTTGGCAAGAAGTGAAGGAAAGGGACATCAGAAATAAAGAAATATTTAATGCTTTCATGTCTTAAAATTTCAGGTTTAATGAAACAGGCAAATAATAATTAAGGATTGGAAATCTCATTGGTCTACCGGAAACACTTTCTCCTGTTTGTTGAAGGTTTCTATAAGCGATTAATTCCGGAGCAATACGCAGATTTAAAACCAGCTTTTTAAAAGGTAAGGTATAGCCTATTCCAAAAACCTGCAGATGCAGCGTAAGGGCATGATTTCTATCCCTTATAGTAAGCGGTTCAAAAGTCCCGTCATTGAATTCGAAAGCTGTCGATTTAAATGTGGAATGCGCATACCCAACACCTAAGTTCAGGGGTTCAAAACTGATTTTGGTCGTTTGGTTGTAAAACCTGAAGCCCACAAGTGTGTGCAAGGATAAATTTTTGTTATGCTTATTCATCTGCATAACACCAAGATGATTGCGTATAAAGAATGTTCTGTAACTAAGAACCTTACTCCCCAATTCCTTCTGCTTCAGCTCCAGTTCATACCCCCCCCTTACTGAAGTGCCAACTGAATTGCCAATTTCAGTCGGTATATATTCAAGAAAAACTTGATTCGTTTTCTGAGCACAAACCGTAGTTGCATTGAGCAAAAAGCCGCAGATTACCAGGGTAAATCCAGAACATTTCTTGAATTTCATACTTAATTCGAATTAGATTTCTTTTATATATGTAACGCCAAAACTAGTCCCGACCACAAACCGATGTAACAAATCGAAAAAACACGAATCTGCTACAGTCTTTAAAGCCCATTTAGTCTTTAATGGCTCTATGTTTTACATTACGTCACGTTCAAGTTAGAATAACACTAATCCATAAAGTCTGAAGTTGCAGCTAGTAACTTTAGGATGTTAGACAGCGTGCAACCAAGCACTCGACATTAGCCTCTTTTGCTACCGAGCAGGAGTCAAGAACAACATTCTTCCCTTAGTCAGGAAACTTACATGAACAAGAAGACAACCTAGCACAGCGGATTCAAACTCATCGTTAGATCTAGATGGAACAGATGGATCAAAATTAATCATGCCTACAAGCTAGATTTCCGGGGATTTTATCGTGAAGGTATGGCAAAAGAAAGGGCTTGTGTTCGGATTTATAGATTCGAACATGTTTTTTCAACTTATTGCGCTAAACGTCGCATGTTCCCTTTCTAAGTTGCATTTTTCGAAATTCGGTCGGAGTAGTTCCTGTAAATTTCTTAAAGGCAGTATTGAAGGCAGTCTTTGAGTTGAATCCCGATTCTAACGCTATGCCAACCATACTAAGGTGAAATAATTTCTTATCGACCAGGAGTCTCATGCTTTCATTAACCCTATGACGGTTTACATAGTCATAAAAGTTTTCTCTAAAGCCGCTGTTGATCAAAAAAGAAAGCTGATGTGAACTTGTTTGAAAAATACGTGCCAGCTTCGGTAAGCTTAACTCATTATCCAAATATGGCCTTTCCCGTTCCATTAGTTCGGTAAGTCGACGTTTTTCAGAGGCAACATACTCACTTCCTATGGATGACAATGAGCCAGCTTTTTTATCGTCGATTACCGCAAAAACTTCTTGAGCTTCCTGTTCCGTGAAGGGAAAAATATCTTTCTGAATAATGACTGAGTAAGATATGTAGAATACAACAAAAAAATAACCAATATTCGTAATCGAAGTCAAACCCGGAAAAGGAACCTGTAGTAGCCATATCATTATAAGGAAAATGAGCCCGTATATCAAGTTTTTAAGCCAAGATACATCTATACCCTCAGCACTTGACAAATGTACGTGTGTATTCATTTGATACTGCTTAATTGTACGGTAACTTCTCCATAAATATCCTGTCATTTGAGATACCAATAGTACAATTACAAAAATTGATAGCAATTCTTCCCAAAGTAAAAACCGTGAAGAACCACCTTCATAATTGTATAATAAAAATACCATAGTCACGAGAAAAGTAGATAAAAAAAAGGAGTTAGATGCAGTATATGTCTCGGATGAATGCGGTATTTAGGGTTTACAAAATGCTTTACGCTCAAATAGAACACCGGAGCAATTAGAAAAAATGGAATATTATAAAATAAAATCTGACCTATTACATAATCAAAATCAATTCCAATTATTGCCAGACATTCGTCTAGATAAACTAAAAAAAGGAAAAAAAGAAAGAAGGAGAAATATAGATCTGATCTAATGATTCCTTTAAATCCTCTTAATACCACTATAATAATAGTCATCAGAAGTCCGCCAGTTGCAAACAAATGGCCCAAATCTAACATTCTACCAATCATAAATCAAATACATCTACTACCCAGGTGTCTATATCATGTATTTGATTTTGAAAGATTACACAGGCCAAAAGATTTCGCTTCAATCTTGCGTTCACATCTAAGTGGTCATAGAAATCGCTCGCGTAATTTTCACTAAGAATCATGCAAAACTAGCTTAACCTTTTTAGAATCCTCATGATATAGAATATATTCAATAACCAATTAGCAAATCGGTTGAAAATCCCCTCTACCCCCAAAAGAGGCTGCTTACTAAAAGCCTAATTCAAAAACCTAAAATCAATGCCCATGTTATCGACAGCTACAGGAACGAATAAATACCATAGTAAAAAATCAAGCAAATAATCTGAACTATTTACTGATCCACTAATTTTTATACCTAGTCTACCCAGCTTACTTTCTAGGTTTAGCCCATAGGCTAGCAGATCACAATCCCCATCCAAAATTGCGAATTCAGAGAGAGGGTTATTACGTATTAACAACGTATAGGAGTCATTATTAAATTTCAATACAGAGGATCTCCCATACCAATTCTCAGGATAGGTTTTTAGCACAGTACGATCTGATCCGTCTATTATCTCAATAGAATCCTTCCAGAAACCTACTCCCTTTATTGTAAACACGTTTTCTCCTATTGTAACAAACGCCTTTCTGTCTTTCGAATTAACAAGTATATCTAGCATTCCGATGACCTGTCCTTCTGCTAAAAAAACATATTTTGATTCATCTATCCTCTGCCAACTTTTCCCCGTAGCTTCCCTATTCGTGTTGTCATTCGAAACTACGGCCAAATTCGAAGCCTTTACTGGAAAGACCTCAAACAAGTGCGCCAAAAGGCAAAGCGCCTGAGCCGCCAAAAACGCTTTGAAAAGACCTATTCCGTTCATGCTTTTCCGTTTACTCAACATGTATATATGTATTCTTCGTTTTTATACGGATTAGTTAAAAATATGTTGAAATCGGTCGCTATTTTTCAAACTTTCGCTGAGCATTGCATCAAAACAATAGGTGTTCTCCCCGTCCTCCTAAGCTTCACCTGCATTTACTCGTGACCTGTACAGGGAATAATCGCTTTTGAATCAGAAAAAAGTTGCTATTCCTAATTTGCCTCCTGTTAAAGAAAATCACCATTAGTAACGCCATTCTGTTTGTGATTGATAAAATATACTTCCAGCACGCAATCGATATCACGATGTAGAGCCGGGTTTTTATCTTGGTTTAGGAGGGTTAACTACTATTTCGCTCAATAATTTCCCGATGTCATGAATTATTTTAATGTTCTACATTCCAAGGAGGCAAAATCAACATATATTGGCTAAATAAAAGTAAAACCCTCTATCTTTATTAGTCCTCAATTTTAGATGCCATTTTTAACCGATCGTGATATTCGGGTCTAGCTCTCCATTCTTCGATATAGGGTTTATAATTAGGTGTGTCCCACCAAAATTCAGATTTCGGATCCGGAACAGATAGTCCACCCTTGTAATCATTTCCTGCAATGCTGCTTTTTACAGTTTCCAACCAACTTTCATAATATTGGATCATTTCCATGCCCTTTTCGGTATCTGTCGATAGAATATCCTCCATTTCATATTTATCGCCTTTTAGATCATAAAGTGCGTAGTGCTTTTTTTCGATATCCTCTACAACTAGCTTATAGTCATTATCAATAAGAGCCCCCTTATTCCTATATTTAAAGGGAATTGGGTTGTCACGAATTATTGTATTACTATTGAAAATATGCGTAATACTAACCCCATCAATCGGTTGAACCATAGTGTTATTAGGCAATCCTAAAATGGAATGTATCGTTGGAAAAATATCCATAGTGGAGGCTGGATAGTTGCTTATTTGTTCGCCTTTTATCTGTGCAGGCCATTCGATTATACACGGAACACGTAACCCTCCTTCATAAACGCTTCCTTTAAATCCTCGCAAGCCCCCAACACCTTCTTTCCCTCCTTGCGGTAGACCTCCGTTGTCACTGTTGAACCATAGCATTGTATTTTGGGCTAATCCCATAGTTTTTAACTCTTTTCTCAATATCCCAACACTTCTATCCATCTCGACAATCTCACCGAGGTAATTTTTATCCTTCTCTTCCAATTGTTGCGGCAAATCGGTTTTATCACTAACTAATGCACTCCATGGGTCGTGGGGACTTCCATACCAAATCACCACAAAAAAGGGTTCACCTTTATTTTTGGAGATATAGTCTAAAGCTTGTCTTACAATAATATCAGAAGAACTGCCGGTGTATTCCTTGATTTCTCCCTTATGACTCATCAAAGGATCTATATCAAAAAAATTTGTGACTGAAATCCATTCCTCAAACCCGAAATATCCTGGATTACGAATGTCATCCTTTAAAATCGGTACTCCCGGCCCCTTTAGTCCGTCCAAATGCCATTTTCCAAAGTGAGCGGTATTATATCCTATCTCTTTAAGCGCCTGCGCTATTGTCTTTTCTTGTATTCGCATGGGCTCGCCGTGAGCGTATACCGCTGTTCTGTCATTTGCTCTTCCTGTTAAAACTGATGCCCTTGTGGGGGAACAAACAGGGGCCCCCGCATAAAATCTATCCAACCTTAATCCATTTTTTGCCATCTCGACTAAATTTGGAGTTTTTAGGATTGGATGATTGTAATACCCTACCTGTCCCCAACCCTGATCGTCTGACATAATCAATATAATATTTGGTCTGTCTTCAGATGACTTCACCGATTGGCAGGAGAGTAGCAAACCGGCATATATAGTCGATAGTAATATAACAATTAGCTTATTCATCCAAGCATTCATATTTTCGCCATAGTAGTCTGGAAATTTCATCTCCGATTTAAATTCAGAATGGAAAGTCTTCCAGTTCTTGATCTTGTTGCCATATATTCGATATACTTTCATTGTAGGTGCACTGATGGTACATTTTGGGATTCAGTTTGCAGAAGGCAGGCATTCGGAGCAATTCTCTTCCAGCCTACTTCTAACTTCTGAAAGATACTGATTTTCATGGTTACTCGCTACTGCCTAACTTACGGGAGGTGATGTTAGGCTCTGGCATTCCTATTCTCATGCCCCTATCTTTTCTAGTACTTTTCCGCAAAGCTCTTAATCAAATCTGAAATTCGTGGGATTTAGTTTTTAAATAATGGGTTTTAAGATTTTTATCTATCCATTTCGTTTGGCGCTTAGAATTAAGCCAAAAGATCCTGAATACCTTAAATTAAGTGTTTAAGCGACTTCTTTTCTTTTCCGCTCACCAATCATTCAAATCCGATTTTTCACTTCTAGGGCTAATGCAATTGTATTTAGTTCCCCCAATCCAAATACGTTTTTGCGGCAAGGAATTTTTTGTCCCCGATATTGAATTTTCGGCATTTGTTGACGTACTTTACTACGTTGAAAAAGCTTACCTCCATAGTGTTGATCCTATTGGTCCTGCTGAATAGTCTGGTCTACTCGGTCATTATCGGCAATTATGTGATCAACAAACAAATGATACTTGACAAGTTCTGTGTGAACAAAGCACTTCCCGAATTAAAATGCGATGGAAAATGTTACCTTGCACAGCAACTTCAAGCAGAAAAAGATAAAAAGGACGGTGAGTCTGAGTATTTTTTTGCCCTGGACTTTGGTCTTTATATTTCTTCACCAACATGTTTTTTAGCCGGGGTGATTGAAACTTTTTTTGATGTCAGTCACCGTTTTCCCACAAATGAGCCTTTTGCGGATGCTTATTGCCATGCCGTTGACATCCCCCCGAAACTGTAATCAATAGGCACTTTTTTTCGTAATTCAGGTAACTAAGCTACCTGGGAACGACCCCTTTCTTACTTCAATATGAACCCGTTACGAAGTACCGGAAACCTAAATTCCATGATCAAAGCGTTATGGTATATCACCATGGCTTGGCTTATCATACTTAACAGTATGGTATACTCAGTCATCTGCGTAAATTATCAACTAAATAAAACGTTCATTTCGGACTTTCTCTGTGAAAATAAGGATGTCCCACTTTCCCAATGTAAGGGGCAGTGCTTCCTGGGCAAACAGCTCGATGCAGCCGAAGAACAGGCACCGGCCGAAATAGCATTTAGGGCAGATTTTAATGTCTTTATGTTAACCGAGTCTGCTTGCTTCAGCGGCAAACCCATGCCGATTGGGCAGGCTTTACAGGATACCCATCCACTGTTTCCAAACTATTCCGCAGATTTAGCTACTGGCAAAAAGCCGCCTGAAGCCTGATTTTTTTCAAGTTGCGCCGCTTCCTATCCGATTCGGCGTGAATAAATGTGCATTGATAACGCAGCACACTCTTTAATTTTTAAATCAACAGGTTAAGTATAAATGAACTATTAAAACAATGAAAAATCAATTCAAATATCATAAAACGCTACTTTTCCTTGGCTTCACAGTTGCCTTCATGATCTCGTGTCAAGAAGATGATAGCCCACAACTGGAAGAGGTTGGCGAAATGATTGTTAAGTTTGAGAATTACGTAGGTTCTCAGCCATTGCAACTCGATGACGAGGGCTCTACCGATTACAGTTATACCAATGCAAATGGTCAAGCATTCAACATTACCCGCTTCGGCTACTATATCAGCCATGTAAAACTAGAAGGCCCTTCAGGAGAGATTTTTATTGATGAAATGAAAGTGAGTGCCAATGAAGCCGAACTAAAAGGATACTACCGGGTGGTTCAGGGAGATGAGGATACTTATAACGTTCACCTTAAAAATATCCCCGCAGGCCAATATAACAGAATAATCTTCACCTTGGGTGTAGAGGAGGATGGGGTCATAGAAGGAGCTGTCGGCGGAATTTTGGACAGGGCTGCTGGGGCCTGGTTCTGGAACTGGAATTCAGGCTTTATAAACATTTTGCTTGAAGGGCATTCCCCTGCATCTCCACGGGACGCCAATACTATAAAGCTACACGTTGGCGGATGGAAGGACATCCCTGCTGAGGGAGGACAATCTCAGCGGTTCTTCAACAATAATGTGGAAATAAGCCTTCCATTCGACGCTACTGTCCGTGTAAACCAGACCCTTAGACCCTCTCCCCATATCCACATGGATCTAATGAAGTGGATAGCAGATGTCAATCTGGAAATGGTCAATGATGTACACTCACCAGCGGCAGGGCGTGCCCTTACTCCCCGTCTCGTTGAAGCCTTTTATGTGGACCATACCCATCAGTAAATGGCCGCAAATCTGAAACTTCCCAACCAAGGCAGGATTTTCCCTGCCTTGGTGTTTCTGCTATCGGGCATATTAGCCTGTACGGAGCTTGCGGACCCCGAAGGAGTACAGCGGTATCGCTTTGAGAATCCGCCGCATTTTCCCGAGCCAACGTACACGTTTGGAAACAATTCGGTCAGTGAAAAGGGCTTTAAACTTGGAAAAGCCCTGTTCTTTGATCCCCGCTTGTCTCGTGATGGATCTGTAGCTTGCGCCAACTGCCATATTCAGGCCCATGCATTTGCCGATTCATGGCTCCATCCATTCAGCATAGGCGTGGATGATAGAAAAGGGACACGAAACGCCCCACCTTTATTCAACCTAGCGTTCCAAAAGGAGTTTTTTTGGGATGGAGGAGTGACCCACCTTGATTTCACACCGATTACTGCCATTGAATCCCCAGTTGAAATGGACGAACATTTCGGCAACGTAGTCCAAAAGCTACGCGTACATCGGGATTATCCAGAGCGCTTTGAAGATGCCTTTGGCATAAGGAAAATTACAGGGCCCTATGTATTGCATGCCTTGAGCCAGTTTATGGTGATGATGGTCTCTGCGGACAGCCGGTATGACCGCTGGGTGTTGGGTGACCCCTCAGCATTGGACGCTGAAGAAGTGGAAGGGCTGACCTTGTTCCGTAAGCACTGCGGTAGCTGCCATACCGAACCGCTTTTTAGCGACCTGAGTTACCGCAACAACGGAATCCAAGCGGATATCATAGACTTTGGTAGAGAAATCATCACCGAACAGCAGGAAGATAGAGGCAAGTTCAAAGTGCCATCCCTACGAAACATCGCCGTTACTAGCCCCTATATGCACAATGCCGCTTTCAGGACCTTAGAGGAAGTGCTGGACCACTATAGCTCCGGTGTCAATTATCATACGACACTCGATCCCGCACTCGTCACAAAGGGCAGGCCGGGAATTCCTCTCGACCTTGCCGAGAAACAAAAAATCATCACGTTTCTCGAAGCCTTAACTGATAGCAGCTTTTTAAAAAATCCCTTATTCTTCCAATCCGATGAAATGTAAAACTATACTCTTTTACTGCTTTGCCTTATTAGTGTTTTCTACCAGCCACACCCAAGCCTGTGAGGTCTGCGGATGTTCTCTTGGCGGGTTCAATTTCGGCATTATCCCTCAGACCGAAAACCATTTCTTCGGGATGAAATTTTCGCGCTCGCGTTTCTACGCAGAAATGAACCACGCCAATCACGAGGCAGAATATTCCAATGATACTTACTTTCGATTGGACTTTATGGGACGGATAGCCGTAACAGACCGATTGCAGGTAAATGTGATTCTACCCTATCTCTCCAACAATATGGAGGGAAGCCTCGAACAGTCAAAGGTAGTAGGTCTGGGCGATCCGATCGCGCTTATCAATTACAAATTGGTCAGTCAAAAAGCGACGGCTGAAAACCAATGGCTACACAACTTTTGGGCAGGAATAGGAATTAAGGCACCCGTAGGAAACTTCAATTATTCCCAAACCGAACAATTGATCAATCCGAATTTCCAGCTGGGTACGGGGTCTTGGGATTACCTATTCACTGGAAATTACATTATCAGCAGAAACCGTTGGGGTATGAACATGGAAAGCACAAATAAGTTGAACTCCATCAATTCCCAGCGGTATCGATTCGGCAATCAGTTTAATGCCCATACAAACCTGTTTTACACTATCCCAAATCTAAAATTTCAGGTAATCCCCTACGGCGGAGGATATCTTGAAAGGGGGGGCATGCATACGTTTGAGGGGTTTCAGGAAGTAAACTCAGGTGGGACAGCCTTTTTCGCGAATACAGGCGTGCAAGTTGAGGGCAAACATATTCTATTTAATGTCGCTTATCAGCAACCGCTTAGCCAACAATTCAACAGCGACGAAAATGTAACCATTAGAGCACATGGACGCTTTTCAATAACGTTGCTTGCATTTATAATTAAGGACAGCGGAAAGGAAAAGCTCTTCATCATGAAATAACGGCACTCAAATAAAAATTCTCCCCTTCAATTCGTTGTAGGGGAGCATTCCTTTATCCCGCCTGCCTGATTTCCCGCTCAAGTGCCAGAAATGCGGCAATCTCATGCTGCCGGTTTTTTACAGGATACACGGTGATCTCGCACACATAGGGTGACTTGTCCTGTTTGTAATTGATTACCTGCTGGGTAAATGAATCTCCCGTAGAAAGTTTATTGCGGATGGCTTGCCGGGAGGCTTCCCTTGTCTCCTTGCCCTGAAGAAAACTCGGCGTTCTCCCAAGGGCAAACGATTTGGGATACCCCGTCATTTCCCTAAATCCGTCGTTCACCCAAAGAATCTTCCGGGTAGTGTCGGTGATAACAATGGCATCATAGTCTTTATCAGACAGGTAATTCCAGTCAAATACCCATCCTTTCTTTTCGGAAATACCTGAAAGTTCATTAATATCCAAAACCTTTTTCCACGTATTTACCATCAGCTCACGCTGACTTGATATTACGTCCCAGCAGAAAAGAGGAAAGAAATTTCTTGGCTCACAGACCTTCGTCGACATCGTTCTTTTCTATTTTCAAATACGGCTTTATGCCAGATTTATATTTTTTTAAGAATTTGAAGCTAGATTTTGTATTTATCTATATTCAGTCAGGTAACTATTGGGCATTTAAAAATGTTTTATCAAAAGTCTGAATTGCTGTGTTTTTTTTGTGCCATGCTTTGATGGCAAGAACTGGTAATTCTCTCAAAGAAGAAATCCGCCACTTGGAAGGTTTATTCGCCGGCCTTACTGCCAATTTGGTTTGATTGCAATACATAAAATATAAAAAAAATAGTCACTAAATGCCTGATACGATAATTTTGGATTTGCATAAACAGCATGTAAATGGATAGGCGCACACACAGTTCGGTACACTTGAACGTTTCGACGCCAAAAATGATCGAGCCTATCCCTTAGGAAACTGAAAAGCTAGTACCCTTTGCAGGGTAAATGGCAAAACAAATTCCCACAGGATCGATAAAACCTTGACGACAGACTATCTCGGGTATGCGTAGCATTACGTCAATGGCGGATCACTATCGTTTGATAGTAGACTCATAGGTCCGGATCCATTCCTCCAGACCCACTTTGGTGCAAAGTTCGCCGATCAAAACGAAGGGGATAGTAGCTGGATTTTTGAATCGAATACAACTTTTCCCCATATCTAGTTTTGTTTTGGAGTGATGGGAATAAGCTTGGGCAAACCATTGTAGGATCTCTGGCTTTGCATATATGCCCATGTGATAGAGGGCAATGTGATTTCGCTGCGAAGTAAGGCTGATAAAAGGTAGTGGTTGTTTTGGATCGCAATGATACCCCCGCGGATAAATTTCATGCGGAACGACGAAATGAATCATGCCATTACTGAACGTCTCAGCAAATCCATGCGGGAGTTTTTCAATAATTATCTTTCTAAGCGATATCAGGGCATTTCTCCTGTCCTCCGGAAGCTGTTCCAGGAAGTGGGCTACATTTTCCATAATACTGTTGATCTCAAAGGTGTTGTGCCTAAAGACCTACCTGTATCTCCCTAGCTTGAACTTACTTGCCGATGTAACCGTTGGCTCAGTCTCTCTAGTTGAATGCGGTGGGTCCGTTGCAAAATGATGGGGTAAAAGTTGGCCAGTATATTTATAGCCATTGCCAGCGCGAAAGCGGTATTGTGCCCATAAAAAAGCAGAAACACGGAAAGTCCCGTAATGGCTACAAATGCCGCCACATGGCCAAATTCCGACTGCCTCGTTTGGAAATCAAAGTTCGCCAATCCAGCCTTTGTACCGTCAAAATATTTCTTTCTGTTTTTTTCCTTTCCCCAAAAGGTAGCCAAAAGCATGGTTCTAAAGTAACTCACCCCCAGCCAACCGTATACCTTACGTAGTAATACCGGATTTTTTAGCCGGTAATAGGACTGCGGCAGTAGTTTATTGGTTGGAAATACAAACCCAACAAAAGCGAATATGCCGGTGACAAACAGATTTAGCATAACTACCAAAATAAAAATAAGCCAGAAAGGGGCATCTATTGGCGAAATCCCTAAAAATACCCGTATCAATTCTACAGACCTGTAGGCAAGAAAAAGAGCGATCAGAGGCAAGAAAATCCGCTTTAGTATCAT
Organism: Cytophagales bacterium; assembly: GCA_016124425.1. Classification (GTDB taxonomy): domain Bacteria; phylum Bacteroidota; class Bacteroidia; order Cytophagales; family Cyclobacteriaceae; genus Lunatibacter. Next base: position 18,594 of record WGNT01000022.1, on the reverse strand, counting down.
AATGGATCTGAGATGGAAACAAAAAGCCCGATTTGGAATCAAATTTGGACACGAAATTCATCCTTATGCAGCAGGCGAAACGCCAATGGCTGAAGCAGCTGCTTATGGGCTTTACAAGAAGATCAAAAATTCCATTATTTCAAAAAATAACGCTTCAATTTTTAGCGCAGGGATTATCAGAGGGCTAGGAGAAAAACCCAAGCCGGCGTTACCACGGCTTAGGTTTTGTTCGGTACTATTCTATCGCTTTTTAAGGTTAAGGAAATCATCCGGACGCTGATCATTTTCTTCAAAGCTAATAATTGAACCCGTCTGAGCTGTCAGTCTCCAATCCTCGTCCAGGTAATCTGGAATTCCCTGACTCGTAAAGTCGATATCCAGCAGTATTTGTTGGTTGTTGAATCCGACCTTCCAACTTCCCTCCCAAGGGCTGCTACCGGGAACTGTTAAGACTGCCTTACCGAACGGGTTAAAGGCGATCGTACCGCCTTCAAATAGCGCGGTTTTATCTTTATCGTCATCTATTAGCCTGGCAATGTCGAAGCTACCGTTGGAAACTTCGGAAAACAGTTGCTCCATTGGTTCCTTTTTGGACTCATAGGGTTTGGATATCGTCCGCTGATTACCTTCTCGCACGAAAACAAGCTGATCAATTCCGTCATCGTCCGGGTATTCCAACGATATAAAGGTTTCGTTTCGCTCTCGGATATACCAGTCATCGTTCAATTCGGAAAGCAGAAAAGCCCGTGGAAAAAGGATGTACAACTCGTCACGAGGGGTATCCCGCTCGATGCGCCAACTTCCCCTGACCACCTCGTCTTCCTTTTGCGCCAATAATTCTCCGCGGTCGTTAAACTGAAAAGAGATTCCGGCAAAATTTCTCGTGATATCATAGCCATCCTCGATAAAAAGGGCAATGGTCCAAGCATCTGTGGTCGCATCTTGCCCTGTGGTAAGCTCCTCTTCCAGGACGTCGGTACTTTCCATCATGTTGCATGATACTGTCAAAAGAAATATATATAGAAATCCGATTTTTTTCATGGTTATTGCTTTAATTGGCTAAAGGAAAAAACACCCATTTTTAAGCCCACCTGAAAAGTCAAGGCATTACCTGCCTCAGGCACCCCTGGGTCATCTTGGATGGCACTTCCCATAATCCTATACCCCAGACCGGCATTTAGCCTGGCGAAACGATGCAAGTTCAACTCGATCATCGCCCTAGGTTCGAAAAAAAGATTTTTGCGTTCTTCGTAGTCATAGTATCTTCCTTCATCATCGATCTCCACTTCCATCATTCCCGCTGATAGTGGCAAAGTGAGGTGGACGAGCTTGCTGGAATATACCGTATACTCCAGGAACCCACCTGCCGTGTAGGCATCTAAATGTGCCCTAGGAGGCAGTGACGAATTTAAAGTGGAAGGTCGGATATCGTTGACCATATCACCATAAAACCCGCCAACGGTAATCCTGTCGTTGAACACAATCCCTGTTCGAATCTGGAAAAATCCTGCACTTTCTCCGGCGATTGTGGTAAACTGGAACCCCGGCTCCACCATAAAACCCAAATTTGACAATGAAAGGTCGTTGTCGAATAATGTCTGCCGATCTTCTTGTGCCCAGACAAGTTGAGCGGACAACATCAGCCCGATAAGCATTCCTACTGATTTTTTCATAATGATAGTATGGTTTGTTTTGATTTCACTGCTATCACGTGCGTCCCTTGTGAAAGGGTTGCCTGGACCAATTAAATTTTTACCGTAATGGATATGGAATAGCTTTCCGAAATACCAGTGTCAACCAAATAATTTATCTAAATTAGATGGATACTCCTTGTTGAATTTCCCAACCCGAATGATTTATGTATATAAAAAGACATTATAGTTTGTGGATGACCCTACGATGGTCCAGAAAATCGCTTTTCTATGGACTCATCTACGCCTCATCTGTTACCCTGATTTACGAGTTGACCGATTTGGAATTTACCCTGCCTTGGGAACCAATAAGTGTGATCGGTATTGCCGTTGCGTTCTATTTGGGGTTCAAAAACAACAGTTCCTACGACCGAACATGGGAAGCACGCAAAATCTGGGGAGCCATTGTCAACGACAGCCGGACTTTTGCCACCGCCATTTTAACCCTTTTAAAATCTAACCCGACCGAAGAGGTGGTCAAGACCCAAAAAGAACTGGTACGACGGCATCTTGCTTGGTTGGTGGCGCTAAAATTTGTTTTACGAAAAAAAAGAACATGGGAACATGACGAGGACCCAACCAAACTTGGTTTTGCACCCTTATTTTGTGAGGATTTTAAGGAAGGACTCGATAGGGAGATTCTGCAATATATTTCCGCTGATGAATATGCGGTTTACAAGACCAAAAGCAACATACCCTCACAGTTACTTAAAAAGCAAGCAGTGTCCATTCAAACGCTCGAAGCGGTCGGGCTGATTTCTGATTTCAAGCAGGTATGGCTCCATCAGATTATCGGCAAACTTTACGATAATCAGGGCATGTGTGAGCGGATCAAAAATTTCCCTTTACCCAGACAATATGCCTCCACGGCGTTGTGGATGAATTATGTATTCTGTGCGTTGATCCCTTTTGGCTTACTCAATATATTTGAGACATCCTCCGTGCTCCATATATGGCTGACTATCCCGTTTTCGGGACTGATTATATGGGTTTTCTTTCTGATGGACCGGATCGGGGATTATTCTGAAAACCCCTTTGAGGCAGCTTATAACGACGTGCCTATTAGTTCCATTACCCGGGCCATCGAAATAGACCTCAGGGAGATGATTGGTGATGAACAAATCCCGGAACCCTATCCGGTAGAAAATGGGTTCTTGATGTAAATAAAAATGTTTTCAGTTAATTTTAGCACAACTTTTCCTTACGATGCTGAATTTTAGCTTTAAATCTCGTTACCGAATTAGGCATTTGTTCAATACTACCATCCACCGAATGACTTGAAAAAAATTATGAATAATCAAATCTACTCCAAATATAGTTTCATTCGAAGGTAAATTCTTGAATAGAACCACAGAGACCACGGAGGTAACACAGAGGACTCAAAGAATTTTCTAAAACAATCTCTGTGTTCTTTGCGCCTTCTTTGTGTCCTTTGTGGTCCTTTTAAATAGACCTGAGATAAAGTAATGATCGATAACATCAGTTTTTCTATTTACACACGCAATATAACCTAATACAACGTAGATTTCGAATATTGAAGAAGTGCCTAATTCTATCTCGTTAGTAAGGAACTAAGTCTTCTAAAATCAAGAATTGAAAGTTCGAAACCACTCTAACACGAGAATCATTTGGGATAAATGCAATATCTGGTGAAGATTGTGCGGTGGCTAAATGAATGGCATCGGGTAGATGTATATTTTTGAAACTAGCCCGTAAATATGCAGCGTCCTTTAATATCTGCCTACTTACAGGAATTACTTTAAAAGTGTCCGAATCAGTTAATGTCTTGTCAAACATTTCTTGCGCCTTCAAATCCTTATCAATAATTGGTTTAACAAGGCATTCTGCAAGGCTAAGCTCCGAAGTCAAAGCGGAGAGGTTACCTTTATCAACACTTTCAAAAACGTCTTCAAGTTCTTTACAAAAGGGTTCTATTCCTTCCAATGCGTAGATGAAAATGCTTGCATCGAAATATACCTGAGATTTTTTAAGCCGTTGTAGCTCTTTTATGATTACTCCCATTCATCACGGAGTTCATTTATATGATCATCGATTTCTCCAATGGAACTATAGTTGCCCTTTGCGGCTCCAATCCTATCGGCAAGACGTATTTTAGCAGTTGTCTTTTCTAATTTATCTTTCGCTTGGTAAAGACTTTCCCAATCTTTGATTACTGCTGTGTTTTTGAGTCTTTACGATGCATATAACAGTGCCGCCTTGATGTCCTCCTTTTCGAGAACAAGATGTTCCTCCAATATCTCCTTTTCCGAAAGTCCGCTGGCCAGCAGTTCCAATATATCGCCAACCGGGAATCTTAAACCTCTTACTGTCGGTCTTCCATCCATTAAGCCAGGCTTGATCGTTATACGTTCTAGAAGTGTTTTTTGGTCAACCGTTATGTCCGATTAAAATCTAGTGCGTTGCAGATTTATTTAATTGCTAAAAATACGTAAATTATATGATTTTACTCATAAATAACCTAGATATCTAATTGATACTTTCTAATACTTTCCTAACATTTCATTCTTATTTCCTCAAAATTTCAATAAACTGATCAACGGTCTTTTTCCCTAATCCAGGCACATTCAACAATGCCTCTTTCTCCGCCGTAAATACGGCGTGAAGGCTATCGAACTTAGCCAACATCCTTTCCGCCCTATCTACACCTACACCGGGAAAACCCTTCAGGATTTGTACCCTTTGGATATGTAAAGGAGTTTGTTTTTTAGGATATGACTGAGGATAAAACCGCTGTTGCTCCAACCTGTCTTTGGTAAGTTGTTTGAAGCACTGCAACATCACCCGTACCGACTCCGGATAATTTTTCGTTTTGATTATGGGAAGTCGGAAGGCCAAAGAGAGGGAAATCAAAATTCCCTGTATGGCCTGCCGGGTAAAATCCGTCTCCTTAAACTGACGGTTCCTTCCTTCCAAAATATAGATTGCTGGAATCGTTGATGTTGCGAGCAATTTTGCCTGCTTGAAAAGTCGTCCGTCTTTGATTGAATGGCAGAAGTCGGGAATGGTCTTTCTTTCCACCAACAAATCGCTGTCCAACAGATAATCGCCGACATCCATCCGCTGTCGACAAACGATCATGTTGCCGGCCATCCTAAACTCATCCTCCAAAGAAGTCGGTTCCCGATCGTCGATGCTGACCTGTAGCGGAAAATAGGAGGAGGTTTTTAAAAATTTGGACATGAAAAATCAGTATAGCCTCACTAATTTACAAACATTTCAAATGGAATCAGCTACTATTCAAGGTCTTTTTTGGGGAAATATTCAATCTGAAAGGTAAATTTAGTGAAGACAAAGCTTCTTAAAAATCAGTAAACCATATAGGACATATGGGCTCCGATACGTTTTTAAAAATCCATCCCTCATATGGTATTAAATATCATATATGGTTAAAAATTCTACAAATTAAATCGGTTTCGTAAACCATATCGGCTAAAAAGAATTACATGAGCTATTTTCTAACTTCCATTCGTTTTCTGATTTTCTTCAATGTTGGAAAAGTATGGGTACCGATTCGATAGCCGATACCCATAAAAATGTCTTACTCTAAATGTTATCCTTTCCTAATCAAATACAGGAATTGTAATCCTTTCCCCGCCTTTCATAGCGGATTCGTGGGCGCAGATGCCCGCACAAGTGTAGTTTGCGGCTTTGACGGCATCTACGGCGGAATCCCTTCCTTCGACCATGGCGGCTACGAATTCCTGCACCAAATGGGGGTGCGATCCACCGTGTCCGGCACCCTGCAAAAAGGAGACGTGGTTGGGATCATCTATTTTTTCCCTTTTTGTAAAGTGTTTGATTGGCTCTATCAGCAGCTCATCTGTATCCGGAACATCAATCCGGCTGGCATTTTCGCCTCCGTCAAAAATTACATGGCTTTCATCTGCCAACTGTTCCCACTCGAAAGACATTTTGGTGCCGTACACGTCATAGGATTCCCTGTATTGCCTTACGACGTCAAACAGGGAGCGTGTGGCTTCGGCCACTACATCCGAATCTTTAAGGGTAAACGTTGCCGTTTCTACAGCAAAAGGGGAGCCGTAACGTTTTGCTAGATCTTCTGAAAGTCTGCCGGACCCATGGCACACTACCGTCTCCGCGATCGTGTTGTTAATCCGCAGTAGCGGCGAAATGGCATGAGTCCCATTTAGCATGGGAGGAAAGCCCTTCCAGTATTCTGCCCATCCTTCCATGCTCATATCCTGAATATGGGATCCACGGACAAACTGTATTTTTCCCAGCTGCCCGGTTTCGGCTAGGTTAAGACCATATAGGAATTCCCTAGTGTACAATGCGGTCTCCATCATCATGTAAACCTTATTGGCTCTTTTCTTGGCTTCCACGATCGCCTTGCAGTCTTCTACCGTCATCGCCATAGGGATAGTACAGGCCGTGTGTTTGTTCGCGTTTAAGGAGGCAATGGTCATTTTGGCATGCTCAGGGACGGGTGTGACGACGTGGATAGCATCCACATCATCCCTTTTTGGTACATCTTCAAAATTAGTAAAGCACAGATCTCTGTTTAGGTTGAATTTGGTAGCCAAATCATCCAAGGTTTTTGGATTTCGGGTACAAATGCCCACTTCTTTAATGTTTGGATGGCTTTGGTAAATGGGAATGAACTCTTTTCCGAATCCCATTCCGACAATGACAACGGTGAATTTCTTTTGACTCATTTTTAGCGGATTTTTATTTTGGGAGGTGTTTATTTGGCAACCCAGCGGATTGCGTTAGTGAGCATTTTTTCGTAGGCTTCCAGATTATGGGATTCCCCATCGTGGCCGAGTGCTATGCCCACAATCTTTGCTTGAGGATGATTGACAACAAAAACTGAGGGGTAGCTTTCGGGCTTGTCGCTTTTGGCTGTGGCAAGCACTTGGATTCCCGCACCATTGGGATCTACTTTGTAATAATACAATTCGTCTTTCAGGGTAAATTTTGCCGGTATCCCCTTCATTACCGGGTGCTTCTTGTCGGTGACCGTCACTTCAAAAGGGCCGTACTTGTCATGACCTCTTGATCCCCCGCTGACGAGCTTTAGGTTGTAGTCGGGCCAGTCTGCCCAGTTGTACCATAGGGCCGCATGACCTAGTACCAGGCCTTTGCCGCTTTCGGCAAACTTAAGGATTGCTTCACGCGTTTTTGGGTCCTTAAAGGGCTGATTATTTGTAAGGTAAAGCACGTCAATGTCACCGAGTAGCGCAAGTACAGCATCAGTATTGTCTGTGTAGGTTACCTCTGCAAAATTTTTCTCCTGAAGAATTTCCACATCCCTGCCTTTGTACCAGGTATCAAAATCATGGGAAGCTCCGCCACCAACCATCAATACTTTAATCGGCTTTTTGGGTTGATCTGCAAACGCATGTCCAATAACGCCTGCTCCGATTAGAAGGATCAGCGCCACCAACCGGACAATACCATCGGTAGATAGCTCCAGCTTGGTAAACCTATTTTTTCCAAATTTCATATTTTCTCGTTAAGGGTTTTAAGATTTTTCCACCACCATAATGCCGCGCATCATTCTCCAATGGCCAGGAAAGGTACATACAAAGGGATAATGGCCTGCCGTCTTAGGGGCCGTAAATGTGAGGGTATATACTTCGTTGGGGCCCAGCATTTCCGTAGCAAAGAGCACTTCCGGCATATCCGGTATATAGTGCTTTTCAGATGCATTTGGATCACGCAGCATAGCATCCGCTGCTGCTCCCACTTTTTCAAGACTGTTCGGGGATAGAATGAGCAGATTATGTTGCATCCCGTCCAGGTTATCCAACTCAAGAATGACCTTTTTACCTGCCTTGACGGTGAAGGTGTCCTGATCAAATTTCATCTGCTCCGGCACGACTTCCAGCCAAATACGTATCGCATCCTCTTGGTAATCGGTGATAAATGAAGGCTCTGCTTGGGATAGCTTGGTACGCGGGACGACTGCGGAATTTGCATTGAATGGGTCATAGGTGCCCGCACACACTGTCACCTCCTCCCTTCCACCTGGATCAGAGTCGGCATTTGGCAGGGGGATGTACCCATTTGCGGCTCCAAGTAGAATTAGGGAAACGATCAGGCTAAACACTGCTTGTTGATTCATCATAGGTACTTCTTCGGATTAATTTAATTCTAAGACAAGCCCCTGCAGGTTGCCTTCAAAAGGGAAATCTGTTTCGTAATCTCCCACATTGTCGTCTCCACCAAGATCCCTGCCAGATCTCACGCTGGGCATTACAGCATGTGTAAACGGAGCTACCGAGGTTTTTTCCGCATATAGTTTATCGTCCACATAAAGGCTAAGTGTTCCATCCCGCTTCAGGCTGATGCTTACATCAAAACTGTCGGGTAGTTCCTTACCCGCGGAGGATAAGGTAGTGGAACTGCCTCCTTGCATTAAATCGAATACGACCGTACCCTCTTTCACATACAGCGTATATCCATTTTGGCGATTGCCATGGGCCAGAATTACCCCCTTGGGCTTTTCGTCTCTTCTTCCTGAGACATTTGCTTGGATGTGAATCTCTTTACCGCTTAGGTCAGGGGAATAGTGCAACATGCTTCTTCGCCCCAATTCATATTTCTCCGTCGAAGCACCTTCCAACAGTCTCGCTGTGAGCGGTGTGGACGTTCCTCTCTTTGCGGCGCTGCTGGCAAAAGCCTCGCTATGCTGAGAGGCGGCGGCAAAAAGTGCCTTTACCAGCCAATCATCAAGGGTATTTTCTTTTACTTCTGCGGCCGCCACCAGCATATCGCCCACTACGGGTGAGGTAGGCAGGGTAGCTAATTCCAGAAACGCATGCATCCGTACATTGAGGTTGGGGTCCGATAAAAGCCCTGCCTTGCGGATGGCTTCCACGGTTTCCGCCGACCGGGGCAAGGTAGCCATTGCAGCCTTTCTTACCCCTGCAGCGGGGTGGGTCAACGCTTCACGTACAGCTTGTATAGCGGAAGTATTCACACCGTGCAGTTCTCCTAGACCATGAAGCGTCCATATCGCGTGAATGGCAGGCCCGTTTAATCCGACTTCGTCCAAGGAGGTGTCTTTCACCAGAGAAATCAACTCCCCGACCACTTCCTTCGTTTGAGATTCTACCAATAAGCGCTGCGCGGTCATTCGCCAAAACATATTGGTATGCTTTAAAGCGGCTACCAATCCGGCCGGGTCATCTTTAGATAGGGTCGGAGGAGCACTTTTTTTCGCGTTTTTATAAATTACGCGGTAAATTCTGCCATGGTTGGTATCGCGCAGCTCACTTTGGAAGGCATTCCCCTGTCCATGGGGCTGATCTTCAAAAGGAAGTACCATCCTCGATGGGGCCTGCCGCTCTACAAATACATTATGCTGAATGATAAAATTATACCAGTCAGCTACCCAGACGGCCCCGTCCGGCCCAACCGCCGTATACACCGGCCCGAACCACTCGTCTGAACTTGCCAGTAGGTTCCAACCATCTTTTTCTGTGAATCCCGCACCGGAAGGTTCGATAATGGCATGGTGGGTAAGGCGAATTGTAGGTTCATTGACAAAGGCGACCCTGTTCCAGTAATTCTTCGGGTAGTCCCTAGCTGTATAAAAATTGATGCCTGCCGCGGAGGTAAAACCACCTACCACGTCTACTTGACGAAGATTAGGCGTAAGCGCGTGACCGTCATAGTGGCCGTCGATCTTTTGAATCGACTGAATCTGGAAGGGGGGCTTGTCCTCCGCTTCTGTCGCGGGGGGCAGACTACGCTGCAGGTACTTGGCAGGGATGGAATAGTAGGCCGCGTGTGTATTGTTGGCTGTTGAAATAAACACGTTGTTTTCTTCGGTAAAACCAAGCCCCCATGTGTTGTTGCTGGTAGATGCCAGGTATTCGAATGCAGTTCCATCCGGATTTAGGTGATATAATCCCTGGGGAAAAGTCATCCGCTGCCCATTGACGGTGCCGTTAAATCCGGAATAACCGGTAACGCCCCAGATTTTATTGTCAAAGCCATATTGCAGGTTTGAAGGTCCGGCGTGGGTATCGCTTTTTCCCCATCCGGTCATGATGACTTCACGTACATCTGCTACATCATCCCCGTCTGTATCCTTTAAGAATACAAAATCGGGTGCCATGGATACCACAACGCCTCCATTGGCAAAAACCATGCTGGTAGGGATGTTAAGCCCATCGGCAAATACGGTGAACTTGTCTGCTTTTCCGTCTCCATTGGTATCCTCACAGATTTTGATCCGGTCATTGGCTTCGCCGTCTGTTTCCTTGAAGGTATTAGGATAATCCACGGATTCCACAATCCATAACCTCCCTCTTTCATCCCAGGCCATGGCAATGGGATTTTGGATATCGGGTTCTGAGGCAAAAAGGCTAATTTCAAAATCTACAGGTTTTTGGATGAGCTTTTGCGATTCGGAGGGGGATAAAGCCGGCTGCATTCGAGGCACTTCATATCTTTTGGTAAAATCAGAAATAGGCTCATCGTAGATGGATACCTGTGGGATATTCAAGGCCTCGACACCGAGACGCACTTCTTCTCCTACGGCCCATAAAATTCCATTTTTGACCAGGTTTAAAAACTCCAGATTTTGCCAGGTGCGCTCATCGTGCCCGTAGGCGGTATAAAAAACCCTGCCTTTCCCAACATTTCTTACCCAAGTGTAAGGCTCAGACTTGCCATTTTCCTCCCGCACCATCAGCAGCTCCATGTCTTCATTAATGCGTTGATGCACGTAGGTTTCGTCTCCTGTGGTAAATTCGCTAATTCCCTGCATGACGGGATGGTCTGGCTTCAAAATGGTTCCTGTAAATTCAGCTTCTCCGTGAGAGGCAAACTGACCGCCGATCGTGGTGATGTACCAATCCGAATTTTTGAAACAACCCGTGGCGGAATGAAGCGGGATTAGGCCTTTGCCCCCCTCCACAAATGCTTTCATGGCCGCTTCCTGGTCAGGTGAAAGGACCTCGTGATTGGCATAGATGATCAAACCGTCGTACTTAGCAAGATTCTCAGCAGTAAGGTCGGCGGTAGTTATAGTATACGTCAGGTTGATGCCACTTGTAAACACCGCGGTCGCCAGCCAAGGGGCAAATCTTCCGGAATCATGGTGTTTACTAGCATGGCCGAGAAATAGTATTTCTGCCCTTCGGGGAGTTACGTCTCTTGCAGGTTCCCCCACGGAAGATGTAGGACCGGTGGATTTTTGTGTACATTGTGTAAGGAATGCCCCCAGGAAAAGTAACAGCAAAAGGCTGTTAAGGACGTGCACTGTGTTTTGGATTATCTTGGATGTTGTCATTGGGTTTTAAGGTATAAAATGATGCGGGTACTTTCAGCGGGAGATAAGTTTACTCTACGAAATCGAAGAGTGCTTTTGTTTTAGTATCACGGGTAAGGGGATCATTATCGATAGGTAGCTCACTTACTATGGCGTTAATAGCTGAGTAAATAGATTAAACAACCGGTTGCGTAAACATACTGAATATTTTTAAATTGACCATTCACTTTTATCTCGATTTTTTAGGGAGACCGGATGTTTATTACCCTCTTCGGCTGCTTGATTCCCTGATTCGTAATTCAGCAGTCAGCACCCTCTTTTCAATAATGTCCTGCCCCTGGATTTGTTGAAGCAACAATTCTATAGAGGTCTCCCCTATCCTGAAGGCAGGTTGCACAAGGGAAGAGAGCTGCGGCTCTACAACCCTGGCAATTGGCTCGTCGCAAAAACCCACAACCGCAACCTCATCCGGAATGTTGATTCGATTCTTCTTAAGCGTCATCATCACCCCTATAGCTATGGGATCGCAGATAGCAAATATGGCATCCGGCTTCACACCTCGGTCCAACATTTCCTGAGCAGCCAAGCTTCCGTTTTCCTGTTCTAGCCCGGCGCCACAATCAATCAGCAAGTCTCCATCGAAAGCAATCCCGTATCTGAAAAGCGCGTCCTTATACCCTTCTATCCGCTTCTGGGTGATCTGAAGCAAGGGAGGGCCTGCAAAGTGTGCGATTCTTCTACGACCCGCCTTGATCAGATGCTCAACTGCCATGAAGGCTCCTTTGTAGTCATCCACCGTCACGCTGCATGCCTCCATATCCGCACAAACCCTGTCAAAGAACACGATAGGGATGTTTTTTTCTTGGTAGAGTCTAAAATGGTCTGAGTTGACCGTTTCCCGAGATATGGATACTATCAACCCGTCCACTTTGCTCGACAAGAGGGTTTGGGAGACAATAACTTCGCGGTCGTAAGATTCCGCCGATTGACAGATAATTACTTTGTAGCCGGATTTATAGGCCAATTCCTCTATCCCCGATATTACCGTGGAAAAATAATAATGGCTAAGCAGGGGGACGATCACACCGATGGTTTTGGTGGATTTTTTGGACAGGCTGTATGCGATGCTATTGGGGTGATAGTTGTACTTTTTTGCCAGATCCTGAATCGCCTTTTTGGTTTTTTTTCCTATGGAGGGATGGTCTTTGAGTGCCCGGGATACTGTTGATTTAGAAACCTTCAGCTCCCGGGCAATATCCAGCATAGTCGCTTCTTTATATTCCTTCATCCAAAAACCTTTTATAGCTCCCTAACCCTTTGTCCGCTAATATACGCCAATTGTTTACATCAGCAACAGGCCGCCGTCAATAACCATTGTACTTCCTGTCATATAATTGGAGGCATCGCTGGCCAGAAACAGCACGGCATTGGCAATATCTTCTGGATCGCCCATACGCTGAAGGGGTAATCGTTGGATAAACTGGTCCATCTGCGTTTTCATTGCCTCCTTTTGAGCTGCTGTCAACTTATCCCCCGCCATCTTTGCCACGCCCGGAGTGGTGACGCCTCCCGGTGCGATATCGTTAACGTGGATGCCATATTGCCCCACCTCCTTCGCAAAGGCCCGTGTAAGCATACTAAGGCCACCCTTGGACGCATCGTAATGCGCTAAATTACCAGTGGGCTTGATGCTGTCTACGGAGGATATATTGATAATTTTGCCTCCATGTTTTTTAGCAATCATCGTATTTACCGCCGCTTGGGAAAGAAATGCCACTGCCTTCAAGTTTATCGCCTGGGTTCTATCCCATAATTCCTCCGTCATCTCCGTAACGGGGCAATAGGAAAATATGCCGGCATTATTCACCAAGATGTGTAAATCCCCAAACGCATCCACCGTTTGGTCAATAATTGGTACCAGGTTTTTGCTGTCACTCAAATCAGCCTGAATGTAATGCGCCTTGCGTCCAAGTGCCGTGATTTCCCGAAGGATGGGAGCTGCGTCTGAGTGGTCAACAAGGTCAACCAGCACGACAGAAGCCCCCGCTTCCGCCAACCGAAGGGCAACGCCTTTACCAATTCCCATGGTGCCACCTGTTACGATCGCTACCTTTCCCGTAAGGTCAAATAGTTTTTCAATTGAGCTTTTCATGTGTTTATAATTGTTTTTTAATGGTCAGAACTTGTCCCGATCAGAATCGGGGTGTAATTCCTGCCTGTCAGGCAGGTCGCTTTTATAATCATCCCTCCCTGTGAGGTTTTCCTCATGCCTGCCCGCGGTAGGCTCGATTTCATGGTTTATTTGCTCTTGTTACTTACTGAACTTTCCGCCGCTACCATATTTTCAATTCCCCGTATCAGGGCATCCGGATTAAAGGAAATACTGTCAATCCCTTCGTCAACGAGGAATTTCGCAAAGGCAGGAAGGTCACTTGGTGCCTGACCGCATAGGCCTACCTTAATGCCATTCCGCTTTGCGGCCTGAATGGTTTCCTTTATCAGCGACTTTACGGCTGGATTTTCTTCGCTGAATAAAAAGCTTACCAAGGCTGAATCCCTATCAAGCCCAAGCGTAAGTTGGGTGAGATCATTGGATCCAATCGAAAACCCGTCAAACAACTTCGCAAATTCGTCGGCCAACAGCACATTACTCGGAATCTCTATCATCACGTATATTTCCAGCCCGTTTTCCGTTTGCCTTAGCCCGTTTTTGGCCATTTCGGCAAGCACCTTTTCCCCTTCCTCCACGGTGCGGCAAAAGGGGATCATCAATTTCACGTTGGTCATCCCCATCTTTTCCCGCACTTTTTTCATGGCCTCACATTCCAGTGCAAAGCCCTTGCGGTAAAAATCACTGTAATAGCGCGATGCCCCACGCAGACCGATCATCGGGTTTTCCTCATGCGGTTCAAAGTACTTTCCCCCGATCAGGTTGGCATATTCATTGCTTTTGAAATCGCTCATGCGTACGATCACGTCTTTGGGGTAAAATGCTGCGGCAACGGTAGACACGGCCTCCACCAATTTGTCCACAAAATAGTCCGTCCCCGCCGGATAACCCTCTGTCAGTTCGTCTATTTCGGCTTTCGTCTGTTCGTCGGTAATTTTTTCGGGTTCTATCAAGGCCAGGGGGTGTATACGGATGCTGTTGCTGATGGCAAACTCCAGACGCAACAGCCCCACGCCGCTGTTTGGATAGTGGCTTAACTCAAACGCTCTGTCCGGATCGGCAAGGATAAACATCGGATGGGTGTTCGGCATGGGCAAATGACTGTAGTCCTGTTCTTGGGTCTCCCACCCCAGTACCCCTTTGTACACATGCCCTTCTTTACCTTCCGCGCAGGAGACGGTGATTTCCTGTCCGTCGGCAATGGCTTCCGTGGCGTTGCCGCATCCCACAACAGCCACTGTCCCAAGTTCCCGGGCGACAATTGCGGCGTGGCTGGTCCTGCCTCCCTTATTGGTGATAATGGCAGCAGCCTTTTTTAACACAGGATCCCAGTCAGGGTTTGTGATATCGGTAACTAGAATCTCCCCCTTTTGAAGTTGATCGCCTTCTTCAGGTGTGCGCAAAATGCGGGCTTTTCCGGAAGCAATTTTATCTCCCAAAGCAATTCCGGTCGCAAGAAGTTCCCCCTTTTCAGTAAGGGAATAGTTCTCCCTTATTTTTTTTTTCGCCTTTCCATGAACCGTCTCCGGCCGTGCCTGTACGATATAAAGTTGGTTGTTGAGCCCATCTTTTGCCCACTCGATATCCATGGCTTTGTCATAGTGCTGCTCGATTTGGAAACACCATTGGGCCAATTGGATCACTTCTTTTTCGGTAAGTGAAAATTCGCGTTGTCTATTCTCAGGGGTATCGATATTGGCGATGGTTTTTTCAGCAGATACCCCAGCCGCATCTTCCACATACAGCATGGTATATTCCTTTCTTCCACAATGGCTTTTAAGTATCGGATTGAGGGAAAGCTCAAAAAGGGTAGGCTTAAATACCAGCCACTCATCTGGGGTTACCCTTCCCTGTACAATATTTTCGCCCAGGCCCCAGCAGCTGTTGATGATGATGCCATTTTCAAACCCACTATCGGGGTCGATGGTAAAAGCCACTCCAGAGGAAGCCATATCGCTGCGAACCATCTGCTGAACACCCACGGAGATGGCCACATCCACTCCGGTAAAGCCCATATCGTGGCGGTACTTGATAGCTCGGTCCGTATATAGGGAAGCGTAGCACCGGTGAATGGCGTCCAAGAGCTGCGTTTCGCCGCTAATATTGAGAAAGGATTCCATCCGTCCTGCAAAACTTGCCGTAGGTAAGTCTTCGGCAGTGGCGCTGCTTCGGACAGCGACATCCAGCTGTGTTATGCCGCAGGAGGACGAGAGAGATCGATACGCCTTGCTGACCGATGTAACAATTGCATCTGGAAACACACCTGCCAAAATCAAGCCTCTTGCGGTCTCACCTATTGCGCTAAGGTTCGAATAGTGGTCTGTATCTAAGGAAAGCAGCAATTGAGTGAGGCGCGCAGTGATACCGTTATGTACACAATACTGCCTATAGGCATCGGCAGTCAGGGCAAATCCGTCTGGAACAGCGATACCCTTTGGATTTAATTGGTTATACATCTCGCCGAGGGAAGCATTTTTTCCCCCTACGTTGGCGATATCGCCTATGCGTATGTCGGCGAATGGCTTGATCCAAGTCATAGTGCGGGTTAATTTAGGGTTTACGATAGTTTCGGTACAACAAAAGGTTACACATCATGACACTGTCTGATGTATTTCATGCTGAATGAGGATGTGCTATAATAAAGTTAGCTAGGATAGGCCATCCAAAATACGAAACATTTCCGGTTCTGGGTAGCTATTTGAAAAAAAATACTGCTACTGCGTCGGGTAACCTGACTTAGTGAACTACCTATCTACCTCATATAACAACAACACTTTCGGAAGGATGTCGTTTTGAATGCGGAAAGGATGGGATAAAGCTTGGAAGGAAAGGCATCTCGAACTACAAATTATTTCCCGCTTGTGGAGGCACTTGGAAAAAAGTGCGCATTGGGCGTCCGATCGCCTTTCTTTGTTGACTACCTGTCTATCTCATTGAGCAACATGGTTTTGTTTTTGAAAAATTTCAAAGCAACGTAAGTAAATCCCGTAAGAATGCACATAGCAATCAAAAAATCGTTGTAATCCGTCTTGTTCTGAATAAAATCACCCGCAACATCAAACACGGCGAATATCAAAAATAGCGCAAATAGTCCATTTTTTTCTTTCCTTAAAACTTTCTTCCAGCTAAAGGGCAGTTCTGATTTGACAAAGTTCTCAAAACAGGGAATAAACGCCGGTACATTTTTCGCCCAAGCCAGATACTTATCACCAAACTTTTTCCTTAAAAACTGTTCCTCAGCATACATTATCCGCTCGTAATACACCCAGTAGAAAAGAATAAAAGCGATAATAAACCAAAAATGCCCTGTTAACAATGCTGGCCCAAGCCACATCAAAAAATTCCCTACGTAAAGAGGATGTCTTACGATGGAATAAATACCTGTGGTGTTTAAAGAATCCGCAACCTGTCCCTGATTCGTGTTTCTCCCGGAAGTGTTTCTTGGCGTACGAGCCACCGTATAAATTCGTATGGAAAGACCTAACAAACTTACCAGCAATGCAAACAATAAATAATACTCCTCATAGACTGTTTCCTCCAAAAAAAAAGTTTCGGGATAAAACTTCGTACGTAGAAAAAGTAATGATCCTATACTTAAAACGATCAAAGGCAAAAAACTCCTATACTTAAAAAGCCAGTTGCCCTGTTTCTCCAATTCTTCTTGTAAAGCCATCTCGAAGTTTAAGGTAATTTTTCCACTTTATGAAATTTATTTTCACAGGGACTTTACAAGTTGCTGAAAAAATATAAACATGGATATAAAAGCAAACCGGTGCACTCTATCCGAGCAAATATCGTTTTTGCCCGTCTTTTAGCAAAAAAACAAATCTGGCAATGCGGGCAAGTTTGAACGCAGTTCTAAATTAATAATGAAGAAGATATCTTTCGGGTCAATGAAACAGCGAAACCTATTGAATTTATCTATTAAAGGTGCATGTAAAAGTGTATCTCCGAAACAATAGCGTTCGGAATTGACATGAGTCTGTTGCTATGAATTAACAAAAAAAACCACTGTTAATCATTTGATTTACAGTGGGCCAATTATACGTTCCTAAAACAAATGCGCCGCTTTATATTCAACAGGAAACCCTGTAAACGATTTAAAAATCAAATAAGTCACTCAGGAGACTCTTTTTCTTTTTTGGATGATAATACTCTTTAGAGTAACGGGGGTTTTCAGTATATGATGAAGGAGCGGTGTTTTTGACTGTTGGAAATGAGCGTTCAATGATTTTGTCAAGCTCTCCTCGGTCAAGCCATACTCCGCGACAATCCGGGCAATAGTCAATTTCGATCCCGCTTCGGTCTGCCATGGTTAAAGTAACATTGCAATTTGGACACTTCATAAAATACACATTTTAGTTTACAATTCGCTCCAACAATTTGGTGCTCTCCTTAGAAATCGAATCAATTCTTGAAGAAGATTTGTTAATTAAAGAATCCAGCTTTTTTACTTTATTGCTCTCCATTATGATAATTGTCAAGGGTTAAGACCTTCTCAATCTCAAGATTGACTAAGGAATCTAAAGCAACAGCTTTACTTAATACCTGGTCAAGCCGTTTATCAACTTGTTTACTAAGATCCCCGCAAGAACACAGCAGGAGAACAACGGCCGGCAGATAGGTAAATTTATTCGAATAATTCGTCATAGGTCTCTTGTAAATAGGGGATGGATTTGCTGCAATCAGGATTAGTCTGTCGGTATATACGAAAATCAAATGCAGAAGTTCGTCATCCCAAAAAAAACTGATTCTTGGGGCTACTGCTCGTTAAGATTCGTTTGACGAACGATGTCGTGTATGATGCCGTCTAATTCCTCGACAGATTGAATAAGGTAATCAATGTACTCCGTTATGCTTTCCGCAGTTTCGTCTTGGTAGTTTTTCATCAAGTCACAAAGCAATTGCATTCTCACTACGGGACCTCGAAGCGTATGAGACTGATGCCATGCAATACTCCTTAAGGTTTCGTTTCGCTTTAGAATAAGGTTTTGCTGCTTTTGCAGTTCCGTAATATCTCTTGAGAGCACAATTACCCTATCCTCCCCTAGGGAATTGATGCGGGCTTGATAAAATCGTTCCCCCCCTTCCATTTCTAACCCGTAGTTGATTTCCGTAGTTATGCGTTTATCTAATGTTTCACGAATGGCCTGGTTTAATTGCTTTGCCAGTTCAGGAGGCAAAACTTCATCTATGGTTTTATTCAAAAACGCGTCTTCCTGGACTAGGAGGTCTTTTCTTTCCGCTTTATAGTCTAAAAAAACACCATTTAGATCTAACACAAAATATAGATCGGGAATACTTTCCAATAATGCCTTTCGGTATTCCTCTGCTTTTTTGCGCTCATCAATGCTTGTTGAATTCATCGAGAAGCCGATAAGGTTACTTTGCTCATCGTAAACAGGGAAATGGGTAATTTCAAACCAAAACCCATTTACTGGAAATTCCCGTTTTACCATTTCGCC
>WGNT01000168.1 GCA_016124425.1 Cytophagales bacterium | reverse complement strand
ACTCAACAGCTATTCCCTTGTTTTCGCATTGGTATTTGCAGCCAATCTATGTTTGGGCCAAAACATTAGTTTTAACCAAGCATCCTTGAATTTTGGAGAATTTGATCCTGTGAATGCAGGTACTTCATTGAAGTTTGGGCCGGATGGGCGTTTGTATGTTTCAGAGTTGAACGGGATTATCAAAGTGTATACTGTAGATAGGAGTTCTCCGAATGAATACACCGTGATAGCGGAAGAAGTTATCAGTAGCATTAAATCCATTCCCAACCATGACGACAATGGTCTGCTGGCTTTTGATAAAAGAGGAAACCGGCAGATTACGGGGTTAACTGTGGTTGGAACGGCATCGAATCCGGTGATATATGTCACTTCATCCGATCCGAAGTGGGGCGGGCCAAATGGGGATAAGGGATTGGATACGAATTCGGCTATTATTTCAAAAATTTCTTGGAATGGTCTATCATGGGAGACGGTTGATTTGGTTCGGGGGCTGCCAAGGTCGGAGGAAAACCATTCCATTAATGGGATTGAGTTTACAACAATTCTAGGGAAACCTTATTTATTAGTAGCTATAGGTGGATTTACCAATGCTGGGTCTCCTTCTAAAAACTTTGCCTACATCACAGAATACGCTCTCTCCGCTGCCATTATACGCGTAGATTTAGACGCTTTGGGGAATCTACCGACAAAAACCGATCCTGTTTCAGGCAGGATGTATATATACGATGTGCCTACATTAGACGATCCAAGTCGTCCAAACATAAACGGAATCTATGATCCGAATAATCCCGGATACAATGGAATTGACGTTAATGATCCCTTTGGGGGAAATAATGGCTTAAATATGGGCATGCTGGTAGAGGGCGGTCCTGTTCAGATATTCTCAGCCGGTTATAGGAATTCCTACGATCTTGTAGTAACCGAGGACGGAAAGGTTTTTGCCACAGATAATGGTGCCAATATCAATTGGGGAGGACTACCTGAAAATGAGGGAGATCCTTTACTTGTTAGCAATAACTATTTAGTTTCCGAGCAAGGTGGAAGTCCCTTAAATCCAACTCCTTCCGGAGAATATGTGGACAATAGGGACCACTTATTGATGGTAACTTCTGATATCAATGTCTATCAGCCAGGAGATTTTTATGGAGGACATCCAACGCCCGTTCGGGCGAACCCGGGCGATCCGTATCAGCTAGGTGCACCATTTCCCTTCGATCCGAAGGGGGCAGGGCTCTATACCCATTTTTCCACGGATGCCGTGGCTCCTGGATTTGCCGCAGTGGATACCTTTAGAACAAAGATATTAGAACCCATACCCCCGGGGCAGCCTGGGTTCAACACCTATGCTGCTTCTTCTCTTCCGGCAAACTGGCCTCCAGTACCTCCGTCAATGGCTCGACCGGAAGAGGCTGATTTTATCGCACCTTCTCTACCGAATACGAATGGGCCGCAGCCCATGATTGTCACCCCATTCCCGAATAATTCCAACGGGATTGACGAATACAAAGCTTCCAATTTCGGAGGGGCAATTAAGGGCTCTCTGATTGTTGGAAAAAATGAGGGGCAACTTCACCTGATAAATCTAAATGAGGACGGTTCACTAAAAAGTGCGGAATTCAATAAATTCAACTTAAATGGAGGAAATGCATTAGGTATCGCCTGTAACAGTGATACCGAAATCTTTCCAGGAACAATCTGGGTTGCTACCTTTGACAACCGGATAATGGTACTTACTCCTGTAGATGATGTTATCTGTATTTCAGTGGATGACCCTGAATTTGACCCCTCGGCAGATTACGACTTTGATGGGTATTCCAATCAGGACGAACTTGATAACGGAACGGACTATTGTTCCGGTGCTTCAGTTCCTAATGATTATGACAGGGATTTAGTATCAGATCTAAACGACTTGGACGACGACGGTGACGGCATTTTGGACGAGGATGATCCATTCCAGTTGGGTGATCCAAGGAACCTTCCCATAATCAATGAGCTCTTTACCAATCAACGTGATGATAGGGGTAGGGCCAACGGGTATTTAGGACTCGGTCTAACTGGGTTTATGAACAATGGGGCTCCTAACCCCAATTGGCTGGATTGGTTGGATAAGGGAGAATCGACTCCTGGCCCACCGGACATTTACGGTGGAACGGCAGGAGCCATTCAGGTGTCCATGACAGGGGGCTCAGCAAACGGCATGACGAATACCCAAGAAAAAGGATTCCAGTTTGGCTTGAATGTGGGAATAGAGACGGGACCCTTTACGGTTACTTCCGGTTTGATTGGGCTATCCTCTCCGGGACAACTATACGATTTTGATGGCAACGGAGAAGTTGGTATTCAGATGGGTGACGGAACGCAGTCTAACTTTATCAAGCTGGTGTTTACAAGCGCGGGATTACTGGTTTCCCAAGAAATAAATGATGCTCTGCAGACCGATTCCATTCTTTTTCCGATTGCAGAAGCTGATCGCCCTGGAAGCAATGAGTTGGTCGAGCTCTCCTTTGACGTTGATCCTTTGAATGGAACCGTAAAGCCATATGTTCAATTTGGCGAAAATCCAAGGGTATTAGTTGGAGAGATTACAGCTCATGGACCGATTCTTCAGGCGATCCAACAAGTTGAAATTCCGCTTGCTGTAGGTATCTATGGCACGTCCAATGACTGGCTGAAGTCCTTTATTGGCGTATGGAATTTCTTTGAAGTAGCGGGAGAGCAGCCATATACCATTAGGCCTATAGCTGATTTCAACCAGCTTTTCAATGACCCGGATCTAGTTCTGGATCTAGCTGACTATTTCAATGACAATGATGGTCTGGATGACCTAGTGTTTTCAGTTCAGAGCAATTCGAATCCTTCGTTTGAGACGCTGATAGAAGAACGTATGCTTCGCATAGACCTGCCGAATGACGCAGTAACTACCCAGATCGTAGTTCGCGCTACGGATGCGAAGGGCTATTTTATCGACTTGAGCTTTTCGATCACCGTGGAGCAGGATAAAAAAATAATCAGGAGAATCAACGCCGGCGGTGCGTTTATTCCTGATGCCTCAGGCAATCCCGACTGGTTAGCTAACACCGTATCTGGAGCCTTTGCAAGCGAATATTATAGTGTCAATGGAGGTACTAATTCAGGACATTCCTTTGATCCGGCCAATAGGCATGCCTCCATACCAGATTATATTTCCGATGAGCTCTATACAGCAATTTTTTCAAAGGAACGCTACAACTCCGGCGGGGGGCAAATGGAATTTGAAATCCCACTCCCTGATGGGGATTACCTTGTGAATATTTATATGGGCAATGGTTTTGACGGAACATCAAGTGTAACCAACAGAGTCTTCAACATCGTGATAGAGGATGAAGTGGTTGAGTCAAACTTAGACCTAGTAGCGAGGTATGGCCACAAAGTGGGAGGTATGGCACAGTATCCGGTTAGGATTACCGACGGGTTTTTGAATATTATCTATATAAACAACATTCAAAGTGCGCTTGTCAATGCGATTGAAATATGGGGCAAGCCAATCCAAACACCTATTTCTGTTACGGCATTAGGAGACCAACTATCCTTTTCGGGACAGGAGCTGGACGGCAGTCTCTTTATAAACGCCTCAGGCGGTGATGGTGCGCTGATTTATAAGGCAACAGGTCTACCGCCCGGGATTGACATAGAACCTACAAACGGGACAATATATGGTGTCATCGCCGATGGGGCGATTGGAAACAGTCCATACAGGGTTACTGTGACCATTGATGACTCCGACGAAATCAGTTCTGATGCCGTTTCATTTAACCTCTCGTGGACGATAAGTCCTCCGGTAGAGGAATTAGAGTGGACGTTGAAAAACGAGTCTACGGCTTATGCGGCGAGACACGAGAACGCATTTGTACAGGCGGGCAACAGGTTTTACCTCATGGGAGGTAGGGAGAGTGCCTTAACGATCGATGTGTATGATTACGCGTCAGATACCTGGGAATCTCTAAAAAACATTAATCCCTTACCTTTCAACCATTTTCAAGCGGTTGAATACAAGGGGCTTATTTGGGTAATTGGTGCATTCCAGTCAAACAATTTTCCAGATGAAGTCCCCACCGAAAACATATGGGCGTTTGATCCAGTAGGTAAAAAGTGGATTCGCGGGCCTCAGATACCTGTAGGAAGGCGCAGAGGTTCAGCGGGCCTAGTGATGTTCAACGACAAGTTTTATGTTGTTAACGGAAATACACAGGGACACAGCGGTGGGGCCGTCCCGTATTTTGACGAGTATGACCCAGCCACGGGAAAATGGACGGTCTTACCCGATTCTCCTGCTGCAAGAGATCATTTTTATTCCGTCGTTATAGGCAGTAAAATGTATGTTGTAGGTGGTCGGCTGTCCGGAGGATTTGGAGGAACATTCGCTCCGATGATTTCTCAAGTGGATGTATATAACTTTTCCACGAATACCTGGTCCACCTTAGATCCTTCGAAAAATATTCCAACACCGAGAGCGGGGGCTATTACAAACAATTACTTTGATAAACTGATTATCGCAGGAGGAGAAACCCCCGTTGCAGGCCCTGCTTTAGCAACGACCGAACTATTTGATCCTATATCCCAAGAGTGGCAACAGATTGCTAGTCTGAACTTTCCAAGACATGGTACACAGGGAATCGTGTCTGGTAAGGGACTCTATACAGCCGCCGGATCGCCGAATAGGGGTGGAGGTAATCAGAAAAATATGGAATTTTTTGGATTTGACCAACCAAGTGGGAAGCCATTAGTTTCTAGTGAACTGAATGTTGACGATTCACTCTTTGTGAAAGCAGGTGAAATCGTGCCATTAGCCATTAATGCGTCTGGCGGAAATCAAGGTGTTTATATAAACTCGATCAAGGTAATTGGCGATTCATTAAGTAATTTTGTGATTAAGAACCAACAGGTAGAACACCTGTTCATTCAACCAAATTCTACGTTGGAGTTAAATCTGGAATATGTTGGTGATGAATTGGTTTATAACGCGTATTTGGAAATCATAAAGGGAGATTCCTCAAAAGTTGAGGTACTTCTTTTGGGTGATGGAAACTACGAGGAAGTAAATATTTTCTTAAATACAGGTTCGGTTAATGACGAGATGTACGAAGGTAACCTGTATGTGTCTGAAATGAAGTTTCCGAACTATTTTAATTCTACGGAAACTTCGTTTAGTACAAATGTCGCGGCTAGCGCTATGCCTATATATCAAAGTCACAGGTTTGGACCCTCAGTAAATTATTCCATCCCTGTTCCCAACGGTGTATATACGGTAAAGACTTCGCACAACGAAACGTTTTTTGGGCTAAATGGACCTGCGGGCCAACCCGGTAGACGTGTGTTTTCCATTTCCCTTGAAGGGCAGGTTGTCAATAGCAATTTTGATTTGTTCGTCGAGAATAATAATGATCCTGTCACGCTTGTTTTTGAAAACATCGAGGTAGTTGATGGTATTTTAAATCTCGATCTATTGGCAAGTGCAAACAACGCCACTATCTCCGCTATTTCCGTTCAAAACCAAGGCAGATTGGGTGAAATTCCGATACCAAAAATTGTCGCTTCAACGTTGTCGGGAACGGCTCCTCTCACAGTAGATTTTAACGGAGGTGAATCAACAGGCCAAGGCAATCTCACGTATCTTTGGGACTTTGGGGATGGAAATTTGTCGTTGGAACCAATACGCATCCATACGTTTCAAGAGCCTGGCGTTTATCAGGTTACATTAACCGTACAAGACGAGAATGGTACTGCCTCTTCACAAAGTATAGAAATCAACGCTCTTAGTCCTATTACAGAGTTTGAATTACATTTGAATACGGGAACCACGGATAACGTGTCGTACGACGGGGTTGATTTTCTAGGGGATGTTCCGTTTGTAAGCTATTTCAGTCAATCCTTTACTAGGACGAATACAGCTGTTAGTGCGGATCCATTGTATCAGTCCCATCGTTTCGAAACAACCCTCAATTATACGATTCCCGTACCAAATGGAATTTATTCTGTAAAGACCTATCACAACGAGTTTTACTTTGGAAAAATGGTCACCAGCACCGGACCGGGAAGGCGGGTATTTGATATCTTTTTGGAGGGACAACTTGTAAAGGATGACTTCGACATTTTTATCGAATCCGGAAATGAACCGACTGAGTTGTCTTTCTATAATATAGTAGTCAGCGATGGCATGTTGAATTTGAATATGACAGCGTCAGCCAATTCAGCTTCGATTTCAGGTATTTCGATAGAATTACTTGAAGAGGAAGTGATTCTTCCCGAAGCTATACCTCATGTGCTAATCACGGAAGGGGAGGTCCCACTCTATGCGTCGTTTGACGGGAGTGCTTCGACAGGAGAAGGCCAACTTAGTTATTTTTGGGTGTTTGATGAAGACAACCAATCTACCGAAGTGTCACCTTCTCACACCTTTACGACACCCGGGCTGTATGAAGTTGCATTTACGGTTACGGATGAAAATGGTCGCTCCGACACCAAATACATTCCGATAGAGGTACGGGCTAAGGCAGCAGATTTTAGCCTTTATCTAAATACCGGAACGAATAGTACCGTTATGTTTGAAGGAGATTCGTATGCCGGAGATACTAATACTCCCGAAATTTATTCGAACTCCTTTAGTAGAACTGTCACAAGCATAAGTAGCGAGCCGCTATTCCAATCCCATCGTTTTGCGCAGGTACTTAACTATTCGATCCCGGTTCCAAATGGAAACTACATCGTGCAGACGCATCATAATGAATTCTTTTTTGGAAAATCCACTTCTACCACAGGACCTGGAAGGCGTGTGTTTGACATATTCCTAGAAGGGGAACTAGTGAAGGATGATTATGATATCTACGTTGAAGCAAATAATGAACCTCATTCACTTTCCTTCTATAATATTTCCGTTGAGGATGGGATATTGAATCTGAATATGGTTGCAAGTGCAAACAGTGCCTCCATCTCCGGTATTTCGATCACCGCCATTGATCCCGATGTAATTTTACCAGTTGCGATTGCTACCGCTTCGGTCGTAGAAGGAGAAGTGCCGCTAACCGTTCAGCTAGATGGAAGTCTATCCATCGGGCAAGGTGAACTATTGTATGCTTGGGACTTTGGGGATGGCGGAATTTCCAATGAGGCAAGTCCGCTACATACGTTTACGTCACCGGGAGTATTTAATGTTTCCTTAGCCATAACGGATGAAAATGGTAATTCCAATACCACTAGTGTTCAAGTAACAGTAAATGAACCGGCGCCATTGTTGGAGTTGTATCTGAATGCAGGAACAACGGCAGATGTTATTTACCTTGACACATTGTTTCTAGGGGATGCGAACTATGGGAGTTATTATACCACAAGTTCATCTAGAACCAATACGGCTGTGAGTACCATTCCCCTCTTCCAATCCCATCGGTTTGCACAGGAGCTTACTTATTCCATTCCGGTACCAGATGGTACATATACATTGAAAACCTATCATAATGAGTCCTATTTCGGAAAGACGGTTTCTACAACCGGTCCGGGTAGGAGAGTCTTTGATATACTAGTTGAAGGAGACCTTGTAAGATCAAACCTTGACTTCTACTTGGAGAATTTAAATCAGCCTTTCCAGCTTGAATTCAACGAAATTACGGTGGCGGATGGCGTTCTGACGCTTACGATGATCGCTTCCCAGAATAATGCCAGCATTTCTGGAATAGCAATTATTCAAACGGCTAAGGCTACCAAGCCAGGAGAAGGAGCCATGCTTAGACAAGCCCAAAAGGGGACTTCAGAAGTCTCAGAGGAAGCAAACCAGGATTACTCCTCGTTGGAATTTGGTCTTTATCCAAATCCTGCAACTGATGAAGTAACCATGGTTTTGGATGGAAAAGCCAGCGTCACCACGTTATTTATCCATGACATGGCCGGGAGGTTGGCCGATCGAATAGAACTCAGGGAAAAAGTAAGCCAGTTCGTGCTACCGTTGCAGAATTATAAAGCAGGGGTTTATGTCGTATCATTCGTATCGGACGAAAACGTCATCAAACAGATGCGGTTAATTGTGAAAAAATAAGCAAGCGATCGATGAATTCCTGAAGCCTGACATTCCCTGAGTGTCAGGCTTCATTTTGTCGAAGCAGTAGTAAAAAAAAGCCCGATCAAGAGACCGGGCTTTTTTATTCACTTTAACCACTAACAACCACAAACAAAATTTATCATTCATTGAGAACAACAAACATTATTTGTTGTAGTCCGTACGGGAATCGAACCCGTGTTTTATCCGTGAAAGGGATACGTCCTAACCCCTAGACGAACGGACCAATTTAAGCACTGATTAGCCTTTTTCCGAAATGTCATGCAAATATAGGGGGTTTCCGCCATAAACCAAAACGCCGCCAAAAAATATTTGGTACTGCTTTTCAAACATCTGAAAACGAATCAAAAATCTTTGGATCGGTAAACTATTCCTGGTCGAAGTTCGTTACCCTATAAAACCTATAGAATAATTTAAAAAACTATACCATTATGTCACTACGTTTAGGAGATATTGCACCCAATTTTACCGCAGACAGTACCGAAGGTACAATCACTTTTCATGACTATTTGGGAGACAGCTGGGGAATTTTGTTTTCCCACCCAGCAGATTACACTCCCGTTTGTACCACTGAGCTCGGTGCGGCCTCCAAGTTGAAAGAAGAATTTGACAAAAGAAACGTCAAAATGATCGCGTTGAGCGTCGATGGGATAGAAAGCCACCACTCTTGGATCAAAGATATCAACGAAACGCAGCATACGGAAGTGAATTTTCCGATTATCGCTGATTCAGATCGAAAAGTGTCTGAACTATATGATATGATCCATCCGAATTCGAATGAGAATTTCACCGTGAGATCAGTATTCATCATCGGAAAAGATAAGAAAATTAAGTTGATTATTTCCTACCCCGCAAGTACAGGAAGGAATTTTGATGAGCTACTTCGGGTAATCGATTCCTTGCAACTTACAGCAAATTACTCCGTCGCGACCCCGGCCAATTGGAAACATGGGGAGGACGTAGTCATTGCTCCGGCCATCAAGAATGAAGATATTCCGTCAAAATTTCCGAAGGGACATAAGGAGATAAAGCCATATTTGAGAACGACTCCTCAACCCAATCTTTGATTCCAAGAAAGCGGTCTCTGACCGCTTTTTTTTATAGACCTGAATTACCAGGTTGATTTGCCATGTTCTGTACGAATTTGCTTAAATTTACAGATTGGTTCTTACACAAATACCTTATTTTGTTACGCGTAATTTATGGAGCAGTTGGTGAGTAGCGTGATAACCGGTTCTGGAAGCTATATTCCGGATCGTGTTATCGACAATAATTTTTTTCTTGAAAGTACATTTTATGATAAGTTTGGAGAACGAATTCTAAAACCGATCCAAGACGTCATTGACACCCTTCAAAAGATCACTGACATTAAGCAGCGAAGGTACATCGCGGATAATCAAGTCACCTCTGATATGGGATACCTAGCAGCGGTGAAAGCGATAAATGCTGCTGGCATTGATGCCGAAACGCTGGACTATATTATTGTGGCCCATAATTTTGGCGATCTAAAGAAGGATAACATCCGAGTAGACCTTTGCCCTACACTTGCTGCCCGGATAAAGCATAAGCTTAAAATAGCGAATCCATATACTGTTGCTTATGATTTGCCTTTTGGATGCCCGGGTTGGATCCAAGGCGTCATTCAAGCAGATTATTATATTCGGTCTGGTGATGCTAAGAAAATCCTTGTGATAGGGGCGGAAACATTATCCCGCATTTCAGATCCATATGACATCGATTCAATGATTTTTTCTGACGGTGCGGGAGCAGTTATTTTGGAAGCCATTGAGAGTCAGGAACAGTGTGGATTAATTAAACACCTAACTCGATCTGACACCCTCGATGAGGCCCATTTTTTGGAGATGAAGGCATCAAATTTTACTGATTTTCCAGACAATACCTTATTTTTGAAAATGAATGGAAGAAAATTGTATGAATATGCAATTAAAACCGTTCCCTATACCCTGAAAGCTTGTCTTGAAAAAGCAGGAGTGCCCTTGTCACAAATAAAGAAAATACTTATTCATCAGGCAAATGCAAAGATGGATTACAACATTATGGAAAGGCTTTTCAATTTGTGTGAGGAAAGCCCCATTCCAACGTCTATTATGCCGATGTCTATCGATTTCTTAGGAAATAATTCGGTAGCGACAATTCCAATTCTTTACGACCTTGTTGCAAAAGGAGAACTGGAGGGCCATCGTTTCAATGCGGGGGATTATCTCTTGTTTGCATCTGTAGGTGCGGGTATGAACATAAACGCCTTTGTGTACCGATGCCCGACTACTGCAGTGTGATTAATTTTGATTGTAGGCCAATAAGCTATATTTTGCTAGATGAAGGTTATTGATTCCCACCAGCATTTTTGGAAATTCGATCCAAAACGCCTGCCTTGGATTACCGATTCACTATCGGTGCTTAAGCGAGACTTTCTTCCGGATGAGCTTTATGAGATTTATCGTGAACACGCCGTATCGGGGTGTGTAGCCGTTCAGGCCGCGCAAACGACCGAGGAATCCCACTTTCTGTTGGATTTGGCGGCAAAGAATGAGTTTGTCCTAGGAGTAGTAGGATGGATCGATATTCAGGCTGATAATCTTTCAGATCAGCTTCAAGCCTTCAGCTCATTTAAAAAGCTAAAAGGATTTCGCCATATCCTTCAGGACGAAGCGGACGATCGGTTTATATGCAGGCCTGCCTTTCAGCGTGGTCTGGAAATTATTTTGGACAATGGCTATTGCTATGATGTGTTGATTTATCCCCGTCAACTAAAAGGAGCGCTCGATACCATAGCCAAGTTTCCCGAGGGACGATTTGTCATTGACCATTTGGCAAAACCTGACATAAAAGGTGCAGCAATGACTTATTGGAGGGATATAATGAAGGAGTTCAAAGGGCTAAAAAATGTAAGCTGTAAGGTGTCTGGAATGGTGACGGAACATGATTGGAAAAACTGGCAGCAGGAAGATTTCTTCCCTTATTTGGATGTGGTGATGGATACTTTTGGTGAAGACCGGATAATGTTTGGATCTGATTGGCCGGTTTGCTTGTTAGCGGCTCCTTTCGGTGAGGTAAAAGAGATTTTGGAAAAATACCTGATGAGCGTTTCACCGTCGATACAGGCTAAAATATGGGCGGAAAATGCCATTTCCTTTTATAAATTAGACGTGTAATTGAAAAGGTTAATTAGAAATCGAGCATGCGGAAAACTTCAACGGAGGAAGAAATAAACAGCCTTGTTACCAAGCAGCGTTCCTGCGATTTTGATAGGGAAAGGCTACTCAGATACATTGGGAACCGTTGAGGCAGTAAGAAAAATAATTAAAATCACATGGAAAATCGCCGTTATTGTCTGGCTCTAGATTTGATAAATGATCCCCAAATCATTTCGCAATACATACATCATCATAAACAGGTATCAGCTGAGATTATCGAGAGCATTGTATCCGCAGATGTCACAGTGATGGATATTTACCTTACAGGCAATCGTTTGTTTATGATAATGGAGGTAGGGGAACATTTTGACTTTGAAGAGAAATCCAAAATGGATTCCGAAAATCCAGCGGTACAATCTTGGGAAAAACTGATGTCGACGCTTCAGGTGCCCCTGCCTTGGGCAAAACCGGGAGAGAAATGGATCATTATGGAAAAGATATTTAGTTTGCCTACCAGTACCACCGATAGGTAAGCTTTTCTTCTTGAATTCGTCCAAATGTCTATTTTCTTATAGATAATATTTATATGACGTGGTTTGTAGAAGTAAATAGTGGATGGGATTGTAATGGCTAGGAATATAAAATTTATCTTACCTAAACTCCCTAAAAAACACCGCGGTAAATAAATGATCAAAAACACCTCTATGCATGGCGAGTTCTTATACCTTATACCGGTCAATGTAACAGTAAATGCATCTTATTTTTTTTCGAGAAAGATCTAATTGTGTTTCCTTCCTACTAAGATCACAAGCGATGGCGTAACCGCTTCGTTATAGTGGCTAAATGACCGGCTTATACCAGTCTGTACGGATTAGAATTAAAAAAACCGCCTTTTAAAAAAAGGCGGTTTTTTTATGGTTAATACCCCTGATTCTGCACCAAGAATCCTGGTGATCCGCTCGCTGCATCGATCACATTCTGGGGAATAGGGAAAATTCTTCGGATGGGATTTGAACTGGTTTTATCTATCCACTGATCTTCCCATCGTCCAAACCTAATAGCGTCAGTTCTTGCTTGCATTTCAACATAAAGCTCGTAGGACCGCTCAAGATAAAGCGATTGCAAGTTAATAGATGTTAGCAGCCGAGCTCCCCTTGCTGTTCGAAGCGCGTTTACATCTGCTAAGGCGGCGGCAGGATTGCCTCTTCTAAGTTCAGCCTCTGCGCGCATAAGGTATACGTCTCCCATACGGATTAACGGAATATTTACCCTGCTACAGCACTGTCCGGTTTGTGCCATCGGATCAAAAGCGATTTTGAAGGCCCTTGGTCCGTTAGAATGGCCACGATTATTTGTAAGATCTACCTCAACGGTATATACCACGTCTTCACCCGTTCTGGTACGGTTGACGAGTTTTTCGATTACTAGCTCTCCTGTTGGAGTTCGCTTAAAACGGTTATTTGCATCCAATACAATACCGTATTGCTGGCCTACCTGAATTCCCCTGTTCCATTGGAACTGATTATCTGGTATTGATCCTCCGTCAGGAAGATTCCGCTGAAAGTAGCGGGGATCATCGCGGTTACCTTCCCATTTGTTGTAGAAATCAGTAGTCAACGAGACACCGTCACTACCCACTGCCAGAATGTTTGTGAGGGAACCGTGGCGAGCTCTGGAAGTACCAAACCAAGCGTGTCTGTTGGAACCATTAGTTTCTAACCGTTGGTCAAATGCGAAAATGTGTTCCTTATGGTCGTGGTTGTTCACGTTCCATATCGAAAAGTAATTTTCCGTTTCAAGTCCGTATAAACCGGAATTAATGATCTGAGTAGTATACGCTACTACTTGGGCCATGTCGGCGTTGTCAAAGGTAAAGTTTGCAGCGTACCGGTCAGTATAAACAGCTTTGTTAAGCAATACACGTGCTTTCAATCCCCAGGCTGCAGCTTTTGAAAAGCGGGTTGAACCTACTTCTGCCTTTGTACCCAGTGATGGTTCTACAGCATCAATCTCGCTGAGAATGTAATCAACAGCTTCACTACCTCTTAGTACCCGTGAAAGAATAGGTGTGCCCACTTCTTCAGGTAATTTGACGAACGCTACTCCATAATGGTCTAACAATAGCCAGTTATAGTAAGCCCCCATAGCACGTGCCTCCGCTATATACCTTTCTGGGCCATTAATAGCGGCTAAGGTCTGCTGTGCTCCGGCCGACCGGGCTATACCTTGCGTCACATGCGACCATACATCTCTGACAATGTTGTGGAAGGGTGTCCAGCTATGTTGGTGCATCTCTATGAAAATACCTCCATCAAACCAGTCTGTTCCCCCTCTAAAAGGAACTATGGACTCATCAGAAGCGATTGATTGCATATTGAATAACCAGTTGTGTTGGCCGTACATTGCATTCATACGTGCATACACGGGAGCTAAGATTTGGTCAGCTGCCTCAGGTGATTCGAGTACTCCCTCACCGACGGCTGTATCTAAAATTTCCTCAGTAAGGTCTGTGCAGCCTATAGCGAAAAGGAAACTGATCGATAATAGTAGTTTTGATATATTTTTCATTATTCAAGAGCTTTAAAATGTAACGTTTACACCCAATACTAATGCCCTGGCGGTAGGGTAACGCGTTCCGTCGATGCCAGTGGAAACGAACCCGCCTTGGGATCTTGGCGTGTCTACCTCAGGATCAAACCCGGGATAATTGGTGATTGTAAGTAGGTTTTGGCCTGTTACTGAAAAGCGTAGGTTTTGTAACCAGGATATAGAACTGGTGTTGACATTATATCCGATACTGGCGTTGTTTAATCGGAGAAAGTCACCGTCATGAATGAATCTAGTGGAAGGAGAGGCAGAATTTGTCCTACTTTCCTCTGGGAAATCTAGGACAGAGGTAGCCACATTATTCCCCGCTACAAGTCTAGGAAGATTGAAGTAAGCATTCTCATCATTCCAGTAGATCTGATTGCCAGCCACGCCGTTAAAGTTAACGGTAAGATCAAACCGTTTGTAAGAAGCATTGGTGTAGAAGCCAAATAGGGTCCTTGGCAGACCTGACCCACCATTCACAAAGTCGGCATCTGTAATAAGACCGTCACCATCCACGTCACGGAACTGGTTGTTTCCTGCTTCATTTAGTCCGATCCATTCGTGAACCCAGAAGGTTCCTACCGGGAAGTCATTTAGAAATCCGTTTACCTGTACCCCGGAGAGCCCAGGTCCGCTTATTCCTCCGGTTCTTAGGATAGATACCGGTAAATCACTTACATTGTTGCGAAGAAAACTGATGTTTCCCCCTACATCCAATCGAAAATCTGTACCAATATTTTTACGGTATCCAAGGGCCAATTCAAGACCTGTATTTTCGATCTCCATTGGGTAGTTGCTCCAGAAAGAGGAAGTTGCCACAATGGGATCTACGCCTGTCAAGGTTTCCCAAAGGATATCACTGGATACCTTTCTGAACACATCCACCGTTCCATATAGCTCTTCGCCGAAGAAGCCGAAGTCAAACCCGATGTTTGTCTGGGAAGAAACCTCCCATTTGATACCCGGATTCTGAAGCCGTACGAAATTAATTCCCGGAGAAACCGGTGAGTTGGCACCTGGAGTAAGGGCATACCCCGAACCTGGTCCTGTATTGACAGTCAGTAATTGCTGGGTAATATAGGATGGAATGTCCTGATTCCCTGTTCTTCCCCAACCGGCCCTTAGCCGTAGATTGCTCAAGGATGAGACATTACGTAAAAAGCTCTCGTTGGAAAGCTGCCATGCGGCCGAAAAGGAAGGAAAGTAGCCATAACGGTTATCGGCACCAAATCTGGAGGATCCGTCCGCCCGCATTGTAGCGGTTAGGTAATACTTCTCATCGTAGCTGTAATTCAACCTGCTAAAAAACGACTGCAACTCATTTATGTTAGCACCTCCTCCTGGTCGGTTTATTCCGATGGAAAGGTCAGATCCAATTCCCGGATTTCGATACGCTTCTATCTCAGTAGTTGCGAAATTGTTTATACTCCAAAACCGGAATGAATTGTTGAATTTCTGGTAAGAATATCCAGCTAGTATGTTGAAATCATGTTTGCCATCATCCAACGTAAAACGGTAATTTAAGAAGCTTTCCGTTAAGAAGTTGCCGTTCTCAGAGGTTGCGTCTTGCAGCCTTCCGCCAGGATGTGGAAGCCGCTGTACCGAATGTCGGCCGATTTGACTAATGCGCGAACCTTGGGAGTTGTCTACTGCCAAGTTTAATTTATATTCCAATCCTTTAAAGATCTCGAAGCTAACGTCCAAATTTCCCAACACCCGGCTCACTTTGGAAAAATCGGTATACATTTCCATCATCATTACAGGATTAATTCCCTCGGGAAAGAGGTAGGTAGACCCATTGGCATTGCGCACTGGGTAGGTAGGATTGGCAGTAAGCGCGTTTGACAGGGCATCTCCCCCTACACCTGCGTTATCTCCAATGGGAGGAGAATCGTTACGGGTGTTACTTGTGGTAAGGTTAATTCCGAACTTCAGTCTGTCATTGATAAATCGCTGACTCATATTCATACGCGCAGTATATCGCTGCATGGAACTCTGCCTAACGACGCCTTCCTGATCCAAAGCGCTGATTGACGCATAGAAATTGCCGTTTTTAGTTCCACCACCATAGGAAATATTATGGTCATGTGTGAACGCGGATCGAAATATTTCGTCCTGCCAGAAGGTATTTGCCGTTCCTATATTTTTTTGATCACCAAATTGGGACGTAAAACTTCTGAATTCGTCTGCATTGAGCACGTCAATGGTCTTAGTCACTTGAGAAAAAGCAAAACTACTGCTGTAGTTCAGCTTGGGCTCCGCGGCATCGCCTTTTTTAGTCGTGATGAGCACCACACCATTTGCTCCCCTCGACCCGTAGATTGCAGTAGCCGACGCGTCTTTTAATACGTCGATAGATTCAATATCGGCAGGGTTAAGAAAGTTTAGGGGATTGGCAGGTGCTGAGCTTGAAGCACCGAGATCCGCACCACCTGTGGTGGAAGGTGCGTTATCTAAAGCGACACCATCTACCACAAAAAGTGGTCCACTGCCACTCCTAACAGAACCTGGACCACGAATGGTCATTCTGGACGCTGCTCCAGGTGCACCGCTTGAAGCTGTCACATTTACGCCGGCAATTTTTCCCTGAAGCAGTTGCTCAGGCGATACAATTACCCCTTTATTGAAGGCATCTTCTTTTAAGGAACCAATGGAACCGGTAAGATCAGATCGCTTTTGAATTCCGTAACCCACAACGACAACTTCCTGTAAATTGGATTCATCAAGTGCCAGAGAGGTTTCTATTTGGGTCCGATTGCCTACGGGGACTTTTATAGCTTTGTATCCAATAAAGGAGACCACTAAAACTGCCCCTTCAGGTACTTCCAGTGTATAGTTGCCATCAATATCCGTCACGGTGCCTCGGCTAGTCCCCTCGATGGTTACCGTAGCGCCTGGGAGTGGATTTCCATTTTCATCTTTAACCGTCCCCTGAACGGTAATGTCCAAGCGTTTTATTGCTTTTTCAGTATCTGTAGCAAGTTTGATCGCGTCAATGCTGTTGTTTAACTGACGGAATCGTAAAGAAGTCTGTTTAGATACTTGTCCCAGAAATTCCTCCACCGTGGCATCTTTTTGATCCAAGTAGATCAGTGAACGTTTATCAATATCCTTTTGATCAAAGGAAAATTTAAATTGTGTCTGCTTTTGAATTATTCCGAAGAATTGATCCAACGTCAATGTCTCTCGGTCTAATTTCACCCTTACATCGCTAATGGATTTGTACTGCCCATTCACG
This sequence comes from Cytophagales bacterium, assembly GCA_016124425.1. Lineage (GTDB taxonomy): Bacteria > Bacteroidota > Bacteroidia > Cytophagales > Cyclobacteriaceae > Lunatibacter. Next base: position 10,262 of record WGNT01000168.1, on the reverse strand, counting down.
TTGACAGCTAAAACAAAATTGAATATCAACAGCTGAACTACGAACCCATACAAGAAGTATCTGGACAACATAAAAATTGTCTTTTGTAATTTTAATTTCATAATTTTGAAAGGTTTATTGGATTATTTCATTAAACAGGGGTCATTGACTTGCTGCGCATTCCCCAATGATAGGCAAGCTATGACCGTCATTTTGCCAACTGACTATGTTCAGTTGGCATTTTTTAACTGGTATTTTCCGGCGGAAGTATCATGGCTTTAAAATTTTATGGTGACTGTATTATCATTGATGGTGTACTTAAATTTTTCGATAAAGGCCATGCTTGTCAGGATGTTGTCCAGTGTCTGACGATGGTACTCCCCAGAATAATCCCATTTCCTGGACGGTGGGTTTAGGGTGGTTACCTGAACGCCATACCAATCTTCAATGGCCTGCAAAACCTGTTCATAGCTGGCATTAGTGAATACCAACCATCCGTCTTTCCAACCTATCTCCTTTTTCCAATCATATGCTCCAATTGATGCCTTCTCTTTTGCTTCATTAAAAATAAGCTGTTCACCGGGTGTTAAGAGTTCCTCAAAGGGAACGTTGCTATGGGACACATGCACCTTTCCCGTGGCAAGTGATACCTTAATTAGCCGCTTTTCTGGATCTTTGGCTACAGTAAACGAAGTTCCTACAGCCCGTGTAAGGAGACCTTGCGCATCTACTATAAAAGGATGGATACTATCAGGGTACACGTCGAAGAATGCTTCCCCCGATAGCTTTACCAACCGCTCACTTCCCTCAAAGCTTTTTGGAAACAAAAGTTCAGAAGATGAATTCAGCCAAACCTCTGTAGAGTCAGGTAAGGTGAATTTAAGTTTTTCCCCTTTCGCGGTCTTTTTGGTAATTGACTCTACAACGAGGGCTGTATGGATTGGTTCTACCGACGCGGGAAGTGTACGGGTATAAAAGTAAGCCATTAGAACCCCTATACAAAGTATGGCTACTACGCGGTAAAACTGACCCAACCCATACCAGAATACTGGTCGTGGGAATAGCTTTTCTTCCCTCACCGCCAATATCGGAGGGTCTTCCGATTCTTCCTGCAACATTTTTAAAAGAATTTCCTCTTTTAACCTCTCCGGTATATCTCTAAATGGAGTAGATTTCAAGCCCAACAGAAATTCCCGCGCCAGTTTGACGTCTGATAGCCTTTCTGGGTGCGCAAGTAGCCATTGCTTCCAAAAAGCATCAAGTTCTTCATCGGGATTCTGCACCCATCGCACAAATTCCGTCTGTGCTAAAAGGTCAACTACTGTATGCATCGGTTTTTTTCAGGCTTATAAACTACAAAGACCATGTCTCCAAAAATGACATCTATTTTTTTGCACTTTTTTTAAAATTTTTCAAAAAAATCACAAAACATTCCTTAAGAAATCAAGTGCCTTGTACACCAGGTTGCGGACAGACTTTATATTGTCTAACTTCATGATTTCCCGAATCTGGCAGTAAGATAGGTCCTCGAAGAAAAAATAGTAAATCACTTCTTTTTTACGTGGGCTGAGCTTACGTAAGGCTGCATTAATCCGGGCGGCTGTTTCCTCGGTTATCTGCCGGCTTATTAGCAATTGTTCCGGTGAAAAATACACGTCAAACTCAAAATCATCTGGAAGTACTTCAGTTTGGTTAATCCGACGTTTCTCTTCCTTAACGATTTTTCGTTTCAACGATTTAAAAAGATAAAACTTAATGGCATTAGTCTGACCTAGTGTCCCCCTGTTTCTTCTGAGTGAAATGAAAAGATCCTGAATAATGTCTTTCAAAAACTGCTCCTGCCTCACAAACCGCTTTCCATATAGATAGAGCGTGTCAAAGTAGGTGGAATAGATGGTAATAAAGGCAGATTCGTTCCCCATCCTAAACGAATCCCATAGTTCCGTATCACTTGTCTTGGATAAGGAACTTGGAGCGTTAACACTTTCCTTGAAGCTTAAAGGGTATTTACTTTGCAAGGGTAGGGTCGGTTTGGGGGGTTACAAAGGAAAATATCTTTCCTCAAATGTATAAAATAATATTTAGTTTGGATTAAACCAAACATTAATTTATCGCTAACTAATTTGCGCAAACTTTAAATTGATTTAACATGGATTTCATATTTTGCTTGATTAGCCTCTTTCGCTTAGCTCATAGGTGTGTTTTAGTTCCCTGACTTGATGGTTGTTGACGTGTACAACAGTAGCGTCAAATTTCTTTCAATTTCCCTCATGGCTGAGGTATCTCTAAGTTTCGTTTGGATTTCGTTTCAAAAAACCCAATCTTTAAGTAGTCTTTCGACGAGAAATACAGGTATTACACCAACATAACCCACTTTCATTAGCCTTATATGGAAATAGTAGCCTTTTTTACTTGCGACAATTATTCTTCAGTAAGCTCCTAGATTCCGGGTTGTAATGTATAGTCGGATTTGCCACTACTTCGTTTTTCCATTTTCATTTCTAAATACTTAACGATCAACTTGATACACATGAAGCCTATTGTCCAGATTTCACTTGATTTAACCAATATTGACGAAGCATTGGAAACCGCTGCAATGGCATTGCGAGCAGGGGTAGACTGGCTTGAGGCGGGTACACCGCTAATCCTGGCAGAGGGCCTGCACGGAGTAAAAAAGCTCCGGGAAGCATTTCCAAATACGCCCATAGTTGCTGATCTAAAAACCATGGATGGTGGGTATTTGGAGGCGGAAATGATGGCTAAAGCGGGAGCAAACTACGTAGTCGTCATGGCGAGGGCACACGAGGAAACCATCAAATGTGTCGTACAAGCGGGAAGGGATTTCGGAGCCCAGGTGATGGGCGATAATTTGGGATGCCCGGATATGGTCGCCGGCGCCAAATTTTTGGAAGACCTTGGCTGCGATTTTGTCATCCACCACATCGGATATGATGAACGCAGGGGAATTGCTGCGCAGGGAAAAAGGATGCCAAGTCCGATGGACCAACTTCGTGAAATAGTTGACGCAGTAAGCGTGCCTGTTCAGGCAGTAGGAGGGCTTTCCCTTGAGCAGGCAATTGCCTGTCCAAAGTACGGTGCGCCATTAGTAGTATTGGGAGCTCCGTTGACGATAGATGCCGATGCATTTAAAACCGCCGATGGCAACTTGGAAGAATCACTACGCATGATATGCAATACCATTCATGCCTATGGCGATGTAGCGGTAAAAAACAGAAAATAATCCTTAAATAGAAACCCATGACACTAAAATCAGCAGCAGTAGTAAATTATGCCGAAGCCAAGGGTTCGGTGGAGATAAGGGAACTGGAAGTGCCCGTTATAGGAGAAACAGATATTTTGCTGGAAGTATCCAATGTTGGCGTTTGCGGGAGTGACCTTCATCAGTGGACTTCCGACCACAGTTGGCCGGTCAATTATCCGGTAGTTTTGGGACACGAGTTCGGCGGTATCATTGCAGATGTTGGAAGCCAGGTTCAAGGGTGGAAAGTAGGGGATAGAGTAGTCAGTGAAACTGCCGCTGTCATTGATCCCCTAAATCCGATGAGTAAGATCGGACTCTATAATCTAGACCCTACCCGTAAAGGGTTCGGATACGGCGTCAACGGTGCCATGACCCGCTATGTGCGGGTTCCCGCCCGCTGTCTTCATCGAGTACCCGAAAACGTCCCCTTTGAGCAGGCCTGCCTTACGGAGCCATCTTGTGTAGCGTATAGTGCGGTTGTAGCCAATTCAAATGTGAAGCCCGGAGACCGTGTGCTGGTTATAGGACCGGGTACGATCGGTATTTTGTGTGCGCTTATGGCAAAGCTAAACGGTGCAGAAGTAGCCATTTTAGGTCTTGAAGCCGACAGGGGCCGCTTGAAAATCGCCGAACACTATGGATGTACCGGACTGGTGGGAAATGCCACTGAATGGGCCAAAAGTTGGGATGGTATGGGCGCAGATCTTATCGTGGATGCGGCCGGCCACAGTAATACCTTACAAATTGCCATGGATGCGGTAAGACCCAACGGACAAATCACCAAAGTCGGCTGGGGTAGGCAACCGTGTAATTTTTCACTGGATCCCATTGTCCAGAAAAACGTGCGCCTGCAGGGAAGTTTTAGTCATAATTGGCCAATGTGGGAAAAGGTGATTGCCATGATGGCATCCGGGACACTGGATGTGAAACCGATTATCGGGGGTGTCTGGCCCTTAACGTCATGGCAAGAAGCCTTTGAAAAAATGCACCATGGCGAAGTAGTGAAAAGTGTTCTAAAACCAGCTTAATAATGCGTCTAAAGGATAAAATAATCATCGTTACCGGCAGCACGACCGGGATAGGGAAAGCCATCGCCTTACGCTGTGTCCAAGAAGGTGCGAAGGTGGTTATTCACGGATTGGAAGCGAATTGGGGAAAGGAAGTCGTAGAAGAGATTGGAAGGGAACATGCTGTTCTCCATATAGATAACCTTGCATCGGACGGAGCTCCCGAGCGTTTGATCGATAAAGCTATAAAGGCCTACGGGAAGCTGGACGGGCTTGTTAACAATGCGGCGATGGTTGTTTCTTCATCGATTGCTGACACCGATAAGGCGTATTTGGAAAAAGTACTGGGGGTTAATACCATCGCCCCCTTTTTGCTCATCAAGGCCGCACTGCCTTTTTTGGCCGCGTCGCAAGGCGCCGTATTAAATATCGGATCCGTCAATGCCTGGAGTGGCGAACCCAATTTATTGGCGTACAGCATTTCTAAGGGTGGATTGATGACTATGACAAGGAATTTAGGCGATTCCTTATTTCGGGAGCATGGGGTTAAAGTAAATCAAATTAACCCGGGTTGGGTGCTGACAGAGACGGAAATCCTACGGAAAAAGGAGCACGGACTTTCCGATACATGGTATGAGGGGCTTCCAGCAATGTACGCTCCCGCAGGAAGAATCATTTTGCCAAAGGAAATTGCAGCAGCAGCAATCTTTTGGCTCGCTGATGAATCAGGTCCCGTGACCGGACAGGTGATGGAACTTGAACAGTACCCCATGATCGGCAGAAACCCACCAAAGGACACAAGCACAATTAAGTAAGTAAGTTTTAATTGCATTTCAACGATAAAATAATAACGATATATGCCCAAGTTAGCAGCATTTCCCAAAGCCTTTATGCAGGCTCTTTGTAAAGATGGTACCATGAAAATCCGGGAATGGGTAGACCTGGCCAGTAAATTGGATATAGATGGGCTCGAATGGTATGCAGGTTTTTTGGAAATGAAGGATGAGAACCGTTGGCAGGAATTCCGCCAAATGGTGGAAGATACGGGAAAGACCATACCCATGATGTGTTGCTCTCCCGACTTTACGCATCCTGACAAGGCGTTTCGCGAGATTGAAATTGCAAAGCAGAAAAACTGGATTGATATGACCTATGCGCTGGGTGGGAAGTTTTGTCGGGTATTGTCCGGACAAAAACGCCCAGAGCTGAGTATCGACGAGGGAGTGAAGCTGGCCGCGGATTCCATCATGGCTTGTATCCCCTATGCTGTCGAGCGAGGTATTACCCTTATTCTGGAAAACCACTATAAAGATGATTTCTGGGAATATCCTGAGTTTGCCCAAAAGATGGACGTGTTCTGTCAGTTGGTGAATAGCATTAACCATCCAAACTTCGGGGTCAATTACGACCCAAGCAATACCTTTCTTGCTGGGGAAGATCCATTGGAGTTGTTGAAAAAGGTTTCCAACCGCGTTGTAACCATGCATGCCAGTGACCGCTACTTAAAGTATGGCACGATCGACGACCTTCGCAATGAAGAAGGAGGTGCAGTCGGATATGCCAAGCGGTTAAGCCATGGTGAGATCGGAAAGGGAATGAATGACTATGACGCCATCTTTTCTGAACTAAAACGGGTAGGTTTTGATGGTTGGATCAGCATCGAAGACGGTGTGGACGGAATGGATCAACTCGAGCGTAGCGTTGCTTTTTTACAGCATAAAATTGGAATCTATTGGCCAACTACCTAACTTTATTGGGATGTTCTAAAAAGCCCTCATGGTAATACCTTGGGGGTTTTCATTTTAATACGAATGCTTATGAATGCGAATTTATTGTACGATTGCCGATCCGAGTTGGCGGAAGGTCCACTTTGGCTTTCTGAATCCAACAGTTTTATATGGGTGGATATTGAGGGTGGTCACCTATACCAGTATCACTTTTCTAATGGCCAAGTCACATCATGGGATTTTCCCCATCGCCTGACATTGGTCATCGAAGCCTCCGCGGGTAAACTTCTTCTAGCACTAGATGCCAAGATTGCCTTATTTGACCCCAAAACTGGAGCTTTAGATTGGCTCCTTGATCTACATCCCGAGGACCCGTCCATGCGGTGCAACGACGGTGCCTGTGACCCTCAGGGCAGACTTTGGGTGGGCACCATGAGCTTGGAAATGACCCAAGGGGCTGCCTCCCTATACCGGATCGGGAATGATCGGATACCACATCGAATACTTTCCGATATAACCATATCCAATGGACTATGTTGGTCCCTAGATGGAAAAACTATGTACTATATAGACAGTCCAACCCAAAAGGTGCAGGCTTATCGTTTTGATCCAAAAACCGGCGATATCTTGTTTTTAAAGGACGTAATCGTTGTACCAAAGGAAATGGGAACCCCGGATGGGATGTGTATGGACGAGAACGGGTTGATTTGGGTTGGCCACTATGGAGGGTCCGGTATTTTTTGTTGGAATCCAGAGAATGGCAAACTGGTAGAAAAAATAGAGGTACCAGCCCCAAACGTGACCTCCTGTGCATTCGGCGGACCTGAAGGAAATCAATTGCTGATTACCACGGCAAGGGAGAACATGAGTGATGAGCTATTGGATGCTTATCCACACAGCGGTTCTGTTTTTTCAGTAAACCTACAGGTAAAAGGCGCTCCGGTATATCGTGCAGATTTCTAAGGTTTCGACAGGAAATTCTCGGTAATGATCTGTTTAGGGATGTCAGGACCTTGAATATACACCTCAAGTTTCTGCCCGTCGCTGTCGTCAAAATACCATACTTCGAGGGAATGCTTTCCGGAAAGGAGTGAAATTTTCCCGCTCTTCTCCGTCATGGCATGCGACCCATCGTTGTCTACTACTTTCTGACCGTTGACGAATAGGATGCTTCCATCATCTGAGTTGGAGTAAAAGATATATTCTCCATCTTGTTGCAGATTTAGGGTAGCCTGAAAGCTTACAGCAAATTGATCTTCCCGGTGGACGATTTCGTCCAGACTTAGTTCATGACTCATGCCAGATCTAACAGGATCTAATTTATCAAGTGGCGGTACTGTTGAATAGCTTCCTTCAAAATAGTTCCACGATACAAGGGGAGGTCCGGTAGGTACCCGATACACCGCCGATTCAAGTCGGCTTTTTTTGCCGTCAATGATATGCACCGTGTTTAATGTTCCGTTCTTTTCTATCCGAATGGGATGTTCATATACCGCGGACTGATCAGTAGGCGTGGTGCCATCCAAGGTATAGTGCAGCTTTCCTACTGGATGGTCTAACTGTAATTTTACATTTACACCTTCTTTGAAGAATCCTTCCTTAGGTTCTATGTGAGGGATGGGCACATAGTGGGATTGGCTTGGTTGCGTGGAAAAGGCTTCTTCCATAACCCTGCCGATCGTCGCTGGCGGAGGAGTTATGCCCAGCCAATAGGCTAGGGTAGGTGCCACATCATAGATGTAATAGGGGTGGTCCAGTACTTTTCCGGGGGATACGCCTTTGCCGTAGAGAATAATGGGTATTTCTAATTCATATAAGGTCCGCCCACCGTGGCCAAAGTTTATCCCGCCATGATCCCCCGTAATCAGTATGGCAGTTTCTTCCATCAGCCCTTCCTCTTTAAGGCGAGAAATGAACCCACCGATCTTTTCATCATAGAAACTAATGGCGTCATAATAGCCCTGCGTGTCGTGTCCATCTCTGTGTCCTGCCGCATCTGTTTCATCAATGCCGATGAAGAGAAAGTCCGGTTTTTCTGCAAAAAAACTTTTCACCGCTTCATCAAATACCTCATGCCCTTTTTCACTCCTAAATTTTTTGTCGACTACGCTCATTTCAAACATGCGGGAAAGACCATCCCATTCATAGAAAAAATGCATCTTGGCATCCGGTCGTTGATCTTTTAACCAAGAGAGTACACTTGGATACACATCTTCCTGCCCGGTAAGCACGGGATCCCAATGCCGACTTTCGCGCTCCCAGCTGTTGTCATATATTCCGTGCTGTACAGGATCCACTCCGGTAAGCATGGAAGTCCAGTTTGGGGTACTTACTGTGGGGAGAATGCATCGGGCATAAGGTGCCAAGGCTCCTTGAGCAATCATTTCGTTCATCGCCGGGGTTGCCGCTTTTTGAAGTCCTCGGGAGCTAAATGCATCCAATCCGATCATAATCACATGCGTTGCACGTGGAGATGTAGTTTGTGCCTGGATAGATGTCGCGCTTAATGTCCCGACTATCAATAAAACAGCGGAAAGTAACGATTTGAAGCTCATTGGATAACGTGGTGTTTACTTAATTTTTGATCAGTTCAAGAAGCAGTTCAGGTTCGTCGGTAGTAATGAACTCCACATTATTTTCCAAAAGCCATTCCATGTCCTCCTCTTTATTTACTGTCCAACTATTCACGGTGAGCCCTAGGTCGTGGGCTTCCTTAATCCAGTTCGGATTTTCGCGCAAAACGCGAATGTTATAATCAAACCCGAAATACCCCTCGACTTTAAGTTCTTGAGGGGTCTTGTCTCCCATCAAATAGGCCACATTTGCTTCGGGGTCAAGCTCGATGATCTTGCTTCCGATATGCTTATCAAAGGTGATGTAATCCACCCACTTTTGCGCTCCCATTTGATGAACCAGCTCTACCGCTTTGGCAGCTAATTCCTGTCCCCGTTCTGTACTCACAGATGAGGGCTTGATTTCCATTATCAGCTTCGTCTTGTTTTGGGACATCCCTTTACGAAGGATTTCTTCTACCGTTGGAAGCCGCTCGCCATTTGGCAGCCTCACTGCCAATAGTTGCTCATACGTAGAATGCTCGATTTCTAAGCTATCGTATTCCGCGTCATGGTTCAGTATCAGTACTCCGTCTGCGGTCATCCAAACGTCAAATTCAGACCCCATACAGCCAAGTGCGATTGCCCGATCCAAAGATGCTATAGAGTTCTGAGGCAGGTCATTAGCTTTCCAGGCACCGCGGTGGGCGATAACTTTGTTAGTCAGAAAGGTGTCCTGTTCTGGACCACAGCCTGCTACTATTGCTGCGATGATAAAGGCCATAAGAAAATAAGTCCGTGTCATAAAGGTGGTGGTAGATCATTAAAGAAATAAAATACGGTTAAATAAATGGGGATTGCAACGGTAGCATTTTATTTTACTGTGAATAAATCCTTCGAGCTAGCTAACTGTGGTGTACCTAGGTTGGTATAAAGTGACATATAAACATCGCTTAAAACTAATAGATTAGAAAAAGAAGTGAACGGAGCGTAAAGTGTTTTATTAACACCTTTTTTCTTCCCAAGCGCATCAAACTTGAAACAATCGAAACCGGTAATTTTCTGAATGGTAAGATTAAAAGTATATTTACCCGACATTAACAATTATTTGGAGGGGAAGCGCCCCTTAGTATACCGATGAGGTTGTATAAATCTTTTAATGATAGTTAAACTAGTAAAAATCTGATAACCCATGATTTTCGCAAAACAAAAAACCATGAAACTTCTGCATCTCTTTATTTTCACCTGTTTTATCTTCTCCGCTTCCCATGCCCAGCAGGATCCTTCTGGGGCATTTAATGTGGCTAGCTACAACCTCCGCATGGATACTCCTAGCGATAGTCTGAATGCCTGGCCGCACCGTAAGGAAAACGTCAAAGCATTGATCCAATACCATGATTTTGATATCATTGGTACACATGAGGGCTTTATCCATCAGATCAAAGGACTACTTGAAATTCCCAGTTTCGCCTATATCGGTGCCGGTCGGGACGATGGCAAAGAAGCGGGCGAACATTCCGCCATTGTCTACAATACCGAGCGCTTTGAGGTGATTGATTCCGGTAACTTCTGGCTAAGTGAACCCCCCGAAAAGCCGGGCAAAGGCTGGGATGCCACCTGCTGTAACCGTATCGCTTCTTGGGGAAAATTCTTAGACAAGGTCTCTAACACCGAATTTTATGTTTTTAATGCCCATTTCGACCATCAGGGAGTTCTGGCCCGACGGGAATCAGGT